>NZ_JBNHEQ010000140.1:0-8664 GCF_050016015.1 Dapis hubbardiae BLCC-M172 | reverse complement strand
CTATCCAAGGGGAGGCTTTAAACCAGAATTATTTAATTATTAATTATTAATAATTGGGTAATTACTTAATAACTGAAGTGTTATTCAAGTATAGCCTTCCTTTTAGGAATTGGTATTAGACCAACCGTTCCCAATGATATTAGAGGAGTCAGGAGTTTTTTCCTCATAAACCTCAATCCGAATATGATATGACCTAAACTTTTTAGCATCTCAAATATCATGTCTTTATTATTAATTAATTCGACTTACCATCACTACCTAAATATTCTCGGTAAGCACAAATTTTGTCATCTCGAACATCAAAAGAAATTGCTACTCTATTTTTATAAGTTTTTCCCCACATAGGACCTTCATCTCGAAATTCAAAGACCACTGTTGTTTCATTGCTAGTAATACGGTCTAAAGAAGTAATTGAAAGTCCTTCACTATAGGCTTCAGAAACATACTGAAAAAATTCTCTGGCACGGTCTTTCCCTTCATTTAAGCCATGAAATTTGCCTACAGGAAACCAAAAGGTAAAGTCCTCAGTAAGCATATCTAAAAATTGTTCCCATTCTCCAGTTGCTAAACCGTGAGTCAACTTCTCAAAAGCTGCTTTAGCAATTGCTAGTGTATTTGTTTGTGTTTCAGTCATTTCAGTTATCAGTTATCAGTTATCAGTACCTCTAGCTTCAACTAGAGGCTTGAAATACTAAATCGAAGATTTTTTTCGTCCCTTTAAAAGGCTATACTTTCTCAACATCTTTATTAAAAAACTTTATAAATAACTGCCCCTGTTTCTGGGTGATTTTCCATTTCAACTAATCCTTCTTTATATAAATTTTTTAACAGTTCTTTCATTTCTGGTACTGTTTTATTTGTGGCAATAATACAATCTGCTATGGAAATACCTTCTGGATGTTTCTTTCCTAATTCAAGAATAATTTGTGTGTCTGACTTAGGAGGATTTTTTTCTAAAATTCTCTCTATTTGTTCCTGGGGTAAGTAATTAAATATATCCCCAGAATTTAATCGTTTTTTCAGCAGTTTCAGATTTTTCTCTTCTACCATTCCTGGAATAAAAAATAAATCAAAAAATTGACCCATTCCTAATAAACCTAAGGTAGCTAACCAGATAGTTCCTGTCACATATTTACCCGAATAAAATCTATGTAATCCACAAATACCTAAGAAACTAGAACACCATAAAAGGTAAGCCATACCTGTATTTCTAGTTTCATCTATTTTATTTACTTTGGGATTGTTAACGATTTTAGATTGGTTCATTTTTTTGCTCCCTATATCAATAAAAAATTCTATATAAATTTTATTAGCTCAATTGACGCACCAAACTAGCATCTATATTTTCTATATTAGCACAGCCACTCAATGCCATGGCCACATCTAATTCATTACGCAATAGCTCCAACAAATGACGCGCCCCAGTTTCTCCATCCACTGCTAGCGCCCACAAAATCGGACGCCCAATTAAAACTGCTTTAGCCCCTAATGCTAAAGCTTTGAGGATGTCTGTACCTCTGCGGATACCTCCATCCATCAACACATCAACTTGATTTCCTACTACTGCAACTACTTCTGGGAGAGCATCAATAGTGGCGATCGCTCCATCTAACTGTCTACCTCCATGATTAGAAACAATAATTCCTTTTGCCCCATGTTCAACTGCTCGAATGGCATCATCTCCCCGTAAAATTCCTTTGACTATTAAAGGTAAGGACGTTAATGACTGCAACCATTCGATATCTTGCCAGGTAAGCGCCGGATCGAGTTGATTAGCAAAATAAGTCAATAACCCAGACTCGTTTTCTATTTCAGGAATCTCTAAATTTGCCATTGACATTAAATTAGCTAATTCCAGACCGGGTGGTAGAGTAAATTGATTTTTTCGGTCTCGTTCCCTGATACCTAAAATTGGTGCATCAACTGTTAAACATAATGCTTGATAACCTGCTGCTTCTGCTCTTTCTACTAAAGCGCGAGTCAGGGAGCGATCGCGATGTACATAGAGTTGAAACCACAAACTTTTTGGTACATTTCCAGCTAATGCCACATCTTCTAAACTTTTAGTTGACATGGTACTTAAGATCATTGTTGTACCTAATTCTGCTGCTACTCTTGCTATTGCTAATTCTCCTTCTGGATGCGCCAAACATTGAAATGCCATCGGGGCAATTAAAATCGGCATTTTAATATGTTGCCCCAAAATTTTTGTACTTAAATTTCGCTGACTAACATCTACTAACATTCGAGGTCGAAGTTTATATTTTTCATAAGCACTACGGTTATCTCGCAAAGTAATTTCATCCCATGCACCACTAGCATAATAATCTAGTGCCATTTGAGATAAATGTTGTGGTGCTAAAGACTCATACTCAAAGATATTAATTGGCTTGTTCATTGACTGATAAAATCATATTTTTTATAATACAAATACATCAAAATATAACCTGGTTCAGAAAACAATATCAAGTTATATTTATATTTTAACATATAGCAATCCTAAATTGTTTGTGAGAATTTTTATGATAGTTAATTTGAGCTGAAAACCTTGAAAATTCTGACTCCTGTAGGGGCGATTTGCAAATCGCCCCTACTCCTAAATGCCACCAAAATCTTACAACTGAAATAGGATTGCTATAGTTCTATTTAGAGTTCCGTATTTCTTGGAAAAATCATGGTAAATTTGAATACAAACGATAGTTTAAAGCGAGATATATTGAAAAATTCTCAAATAATTGCTGTAGTAGGTCATTCTGACAAACCAGACCGTACTAGCTATCAAATTGCTCAGTTTTTACGAGAGGTAGGTTACAAGGTTTATCCGGTTAATCCATTAGTTACAGAAATTGATGGTCAAGCTAGTTATGCTACTTTACAAGATATTCCTGAACCTGTAGATATTGTTAATGTTTTCCGCCGTTCTGAATATTTGCCAGAAATCGTAGAAGCAGCGATCGCTATCCAGGCTAAAACTATTTGGACTCAGGTAGGAGTGAGAGATTGGCAGTCAGCAAATAAAGCATTAGATGCAGGTTTAAATATAGCAATAGATGTTTGTATTAAGGTTGAGTATTTACGACTTCTTGGCTAACCATTTGTTTATTTTCATCTATTCTTTTACCCCAAAATAACAAAAATCCATAGACAATTAAATTTTCTCCTATTAGTTCAAAAAATTCTTCAAAGGCAATGCGGAATTTTTCAATAAAAGTTGTCAAAAAATCTTGTGTAAAAAATAAATTAAGCAGAGGTTGGGCAATATCTTTAAAAACCTCAGCCCCAAATCCTCCAATACCAAAAATCAACATTCCTAGTAGTGCTAAAAAAGTTTCTTTACGGTAAGAACGCCAGAGAAATCGCAACTCTGAGTAGAAGATAATTAAAGGCATAATAAAAAGAACTATATATAGTTGTAGCCAACCACGTTCACCTAACCAAGGAATCCAGTTTTTTAGTTGTAGATGAATTTTCCATACTTCATCAATAGCGCCGTAAATTAATAGTATTCCAAAGGTTAATTTAAACCAGCGAGAAGGATATATTTTAGAATGCCATTCTTGAAAGAGTAAAATCAAAGGTATCAATCCAATTACAAACAGATGTAATGCTTGTAATAAAGAAGAAATAGTCATTTGACCGTTCATGTCAAATGGGGGGTATGGTTTACCGCTGACTAGGATGCTGCCGAGGTAGATTATAACTATCAAAAGTTCAAAAGTAATCAAAAAAACTAAGAGGAAATCTAGTTTTTTTTGAGGGATAAATTGTTGATATTGCTTTGAGTTTTTCATGGTGATATTGAAATCCTAAATTAGGAATACTTGAGTAATTAATAATTAAATAATTCTGGTTTAAAGCCTCCCCTTGGATAGGGGAAAAAAAGTGCTAGGATATTTCCTGATATTCAATCAAGAGCGGTTTTAACCAGAGGTAATTATCCATTATCCATTATCAATTATCAATTAATGAAAGATACCTTCTAATAATGACTTCTACTGTAATATCAGGATTACCTAATACAAATATTTCCAGGATAATCCTACAAATAATCAGGAAAATGAAAATAATTTAATCAGATTTACCTTTGATTAAAAAAGCATATTTAAGCCAATAAATGATATTTAAAGTATTTATTCATTGTGGCTCCTAAGCAGTAATCTAAATATTTGTAGCAAAAATTTATCAAACTGCTAGAAAAGGAAATTTTTTTATTTTCTTTTCTCTCCGTGTAAGCTTGACTGATAACTAATAACTGATAACTGTTAACTGATAACTGAAATAACACCTTAACTTTTCAGTAATTAGTTAAGTTTTGATAAAAAATATAGTTCTCTTTCAAGCATCAGACAAAATTTAGATCGAGATTCTCTCTCTGTTAGCTATCATTCAGTATAGGCATTGAGCCTTAAGGGGTAATAACCTCTGGGTAATTAACCATACATTAATGAATAAAATAGCTATATACTTCCGTCTATCTATTGAGAGCCTACAACAATGAGTATTTTAATTACGGAAAAATACTCATAAAAAAGTAAACTTGTCAATGATATAAATCATTATTCATGCGTTATTTGATCAATACACAGCCTTAAATAACCGATATACAATAAAAATGGCATATCAGTAATATTACTTTTTAGACTAAAAATCCTGACAGCACTATCCAGAAAGGTATCTGAGTTAGTTAATTACAAAAGTGAGGTCAAAATAAGTCTCCAAAATAAAAAATATTAATAAAGTATTGTGGAATTCACTGACATGAAAAATCATTTGATAAAAATAGCCTCTGTTGCTGTTGGTACTATTCTTACTTACAGCACGATCAATCTAAATTCTGCACGGGCAATCAATAATTTATCAGAATTTTTTTTAACAGCTCAAACAACTAAAATTCCTATCAAAATAGACCCTAATTATGTAATTGATGATGTTATCCAAGGAAATTCAAAAGTTACTAATGAAGCAATAGTAGTTACACAAACTCTAAATAAACTTCCAGAAAAAAGTAATTTGGAATACAAGTTTCTTCATGCCAATCCTCAAACAAAATTTGTGAAGGCTAAGGTAGGAAATTGGCAATATAATCTTGAGAAAAAAAGTTCTCAACTACCAATAGATCCAGGCATAGTATTAGGAGTAGGATTAATTAGTCTAGGTCGTTTATGTAGTAAAAAAAGACCCTGATAATTTCTCAGAGCCAAATATATTCAGTCATTTCCCAAGTTGTTTAGTATTTAGATTTGACTTAGTTGAAATTACTGTCAATCTAGATTATTTTCTTATTCTTCTGTCTCAGTCTCTGTAGAATTGCCCTCCGGAGATACCTGTGCTTCAGAATCAGAATTAGCAGATGCTTCCCGATTTATTTGGTCCTTAAATCCAGCAGGAGCTAGCTCTATTGCTTGATTAAAAAGTTCTTGAGAAGCTTCAGTATTACCTTGCTCTTTTAACATAATTGCCTTAGCCAAAATCGGCCGAAAATCCTCGGTATTACCCTTAATAGCTTCATCATAAACAGCGATCGCCTCATCGTAGCGTTTTTGCTCGGCATAAACCTGTCCCAAAATCAACTGCACTGAGACCACATCAATACTACCAGCTTGGACTTGATTAGCAACAGGAGCAGCTTTGAGTGTATCTTGCAACAAACCAATAGCTGCTTCAGGGCGCTCTTGTTGCAACAACAAATTAACCAAACCTTGCAAAGCCTTTAGATCGCCTGGTTTGTTCGTCAGAAGGGAACGATAAATCTGAGCAGCACCTTCGCGATCGCCTGTATATGCTTTAGCTTGAGCCAGCAAAACATTATAATCTGTACTACTAGGATTTAGTTCAGACAATTTTTCTAATGGAGGTATAACCTCCTCAATATTACCCTTACCTGATTGAATTAACTCTAACTTTACTTGTAAAAGTCCTTGGAGTGCAGTTAAATTATCTGGTTCCCTTTGTAAAACTAACTCATAACCCCGTGCCTGTGCTAGTAAATCTGCTTCTTTATCTGCTACAGATGTCTGATTTGGTGATGGAGTTGGTTGATTATTTTGTTGATTGGCCTCTAATAACCCTCCTAACAATGGAGATAGAGAAAACCCCAAGAAAGCAATTATTACCAGCACCACCACCGCCATCAAAAAACCACGATTTTTATCTACCATTGGATTAAATTCTCCCAACCTTAACAATAGCTTTCAGCCTCATTTAACCATTACTATAGTCAGAGTTCTTAAGCATTTCAACTTCAATACTTTTGAACTACTCGACGATGACCCAATTAGGTAAAACTTAGGTTTCCATCTTGACCGGGAATAGCATCTCATAAAACCGAACTTTTACCAGATGACTTATGGTTTTTTCAGTTAAAGTTTTCAGCAACAATAGTTTTTTTTTACCTACATCTTTATCCAGAAAAATTACCTAAACTTTACGGATCGAGCAACAATTGAATTGGATTAATTACAATAGCAAGGTTAATCATCCTACCTAATACTAAATTTTTTTAGCTAGGCTGAAATAAAAGTGAATCAGACTTGCCCACTGAAAGCCATAGTTTTTAGTTTTCAGTCCCACCTGAGCGATAGTCGCCAGAAACCTTAAGTCTAAATAATCTTGTTACAGTGTCTTAGTCTCAGCCTAAGTTAAAAAGCGGTCAGCGGTCAGCAGTAAACGTTTAGAAGGGGATTTAAACCCCTCGGCCCACCTTCCGGTTTATAGAAACCGGGGATTTAAACCCAGTAGGGGCGAATGGCCATTCGTCCCTACAAGCTAAAAGCTGTTTCGCTGCGCGACATGAAAAACGTAGTTCCTCCGCAGGAGGCTAGTTGTTTGCGCAGCATTCCGTCAGGAAATGCTAAAAGCTAATAGCTAGTTAATTAGTCCAATGCTCATAAAATCTTGATTGGTATTAGCAGCTCAGGCCAAAATAACTGTGTTATTGTGAAATATCTGGGCATCTATAAGCATAAGTCAGAAGTATGGGCGAATGGCCATTCACCCATACATTCGCAGCACGGACTAAATTTTGAGAGGCGTAAGAATGTCTTAACCGCCCTGGCGACTGTAATAAAATTAACCGTTTCTTAATCTAAGATTAGAATTTCTATATAGATTATTACTTGTATTTTCCTATATTCCCACAAGGGATGTATCTCCCCTCATAGGAGTTTTTATGAATTCTTCTGTTAACCACTCCCACAAGACAAATAAATCTACAAAATCTCACGAGGCCCCTCCTAGTGAGCAAGCTATTAATAAATCAGATATTAAGCAAAGTCTTTCCAGAACAACTAATGGCCTAAGTTCTGAGAGGACTGTGAAATCAATAAATGAATCTTCCGGCACAGATATGGCCAAAGAACACCATCAAGGGACTAATACTACTAATACTTTAACTGTGACAGATACTAAACCATTGAATTCTGCCAAATCTAACCACCAAGAGCAAACTGAAACTGATACTCCGACTCAGAATATTACAACTGTGCGACAACATCCAATTGCTCCCCCTAGCGAACCAAAACAGTACCGAGCTATAGGTTTAGTTCGGGGTTGTTATCAACCTTCTACGGAGCAATTTACACGGGGTAACTTACGAACACCAGATGGTTCGGAAATAGATGCTGTATTGTTGGGTCGGGTAATGAGTCTATTAAAAAATCATTTAGACCTAGAATCAGAACATCTCTGGGTAGTTTATCCTCGTACCAGACAAGAAAATAATGACCTACATATTCAAATTATGGGGGTATGGGAACCAGAAACCCTAAGAACGAAAGGAAAATCTTCTATTGAATTAACAGATGCAGAAGAGCTGCAAACTTCTTCTGCTGAAGATGATCAAGGTCAAGAAAAAATACAAGAAACAGAGGATATAGATAACTCTGAAAAAGTTTATTTTATTCCTACTCCTGAAATTAAAACAGATAGTTTAGATGCCTTAAATGATGGTTATTTTTCTATCCGAGGAGAAGTAATTTATCAATCTCAAGACGAAGAATATGTAATAGTTAAGGTACAACAATCAGCCCGCAAAGGTGAAGAAGAACCAAAGTTTTTTAAGCTGAAACTAAAAGGGAATTTAGGCGATCGCCCATTGAATCGTTTTTGGGATTTGCATATTCAACGTCAGAATACATCTCTTGTTATTCAATATGGTAATGATATTGGTAGTTTGTTTGTAAATAATCGTAGTAAATTTCCATCAAAAGGCAAGAAAACATTTAATAAGAATAATAATAATAGAAGAAGTAGTTATCCTAGAACACCTCGTCCTAAAAGTGATAATTATGCAACAAATTCAACTCCTATTCGTAAAGAAGCTCTTCCTAAACCAACTAAAAGAAAGAAAAATCTAGATCAGCAAGGGAATTAATAGGGATTAGGAAGTAGGGATTAGGCGGAAAGAATTGATGTATATAGTGCTGCTACGCGGAATTCAAAATTCAAAAGATATAGTTCTCGTTACTAAATAATTCTGTGTTAAAATTGCTGGTATGACTCTGACCATGAACTATTGCTACGGAATTAACCCTGACCCCATCCAAGAGCAAACTATGCTGCATTGGCTGGAAATATCTCGCAAAGTTTACAACTACTCTTTGCGGGAAATTAAGGATTGGGTAAATTCCCGCAAAGAGTAGTTTGGACTATTGTTCCCTCTCAAAA
>NZ_JBNHEQ010000139.1:6487-10733 GCF_050016015.1 Dapis hubbardiae BLCC-M172 | reverse complement strand
CACATCCCAATTCTCATCAGACACAACCCTTTGTTTGAGTAATTCCAAAATTCCCGACTCATTTTTCCAACCAGTTGCTATTTGTCGCACCGCTTCAAGTCGCACATCCCAATTCTCATCAGACACAACCCTTTGTTTGAGTAATTCCAAAATTCCCTCTTCATGTTTCCAACCAGTTGCTATTTGTCGCACCGCTTCACTTCGCACACTCGAACTATGATCAGACACAACCCTTTGTTTGAGTAATTCTAAAATTCCTGGTTCATGTTTCCAACCAGTTGCTATTTCTCGCACCGCTTCAAGTCGCACACTCGAACTATGATCAGACACAACCCTTTGTTTGAGTAATTCCAAAATTCCCTCTTCATGTTTCCAACCAGTAGCAATTTGTCGCACCGCTTCTAGTCGCACATCTGAGTCATCATCATATAAAACCCATTGTTTGAGTAATTCAAAAATTCCGGGTTCATGTTTCCAACCAGTAGCAATTTGTCGCGCCGCTTCCCGTTGCACATTCCAGTCATCATCATACACAACCTTTTGTTGAAGCCAAGTATAGGTTAAAGGATCATCTCTCCAGGTTACAGCTATCACTTCCACAGCTTGAGTACGAATTGCACAAACTAGGTCTGCTTCATCACTCAAAAATGAGTAAGAATAACGAAGATCATATTCAGTCAAATCTTTTAACCTATTTAATAACCGAGACTCCAAATCACCGATACTCTGACGACTCCTAACTTCAAAGAAACACTTGCCAGCCAAAAATAAATTCTTAAACTGTTTCTCTTCACCCTCTTGCTCCATCAAATAACTAATAATTTCTCCCACAAATTTAGCATCAATTATCCCCGCAATTAACCGCAAAACTTCATGCCATTTTTCATCCTGCCAATGCTTACCAAAAGTACCATTTATCAACCCATCTATTCCCAGAGTTTGTGTTTCCTTAAACTGCCAAACAAACTCCCAAGCACAGAAAAATTCCAAAAAAGTCCGATGCACAAAAGCATAATATTCAGCCCCAACAAAACACAAAACAAAATTACGACTCCGCAACTGTTCAATCAGCGCCTTAGCCATAGTTATAGTTGTCGCATCATTAATATTTATACTTTTGAGATAATCCGAAATAATCCTTTTTAAATCCTTTTCAGCAATCAAATTACCAGCCAAACCTTCCTTATTTCCCTGCATAAAAAAAGCTATTTGACGCAACATTGCCTGTTTATCTTTATAGTCAATAGTCATCGGGTCAATCTTCGCATCAACCAACGCCCTTTCTGCATCCCACTGTTGTAATAAAACTCGCGAAGCTTGATTATAAAGTTCTGCTCTATCTCTCGGCAATTCTTGATGACGATTCAAAATAGCCATCATAGTTAATAACAGGGGATTTTCCGATAATTGCTTAATAGCTGAAGAATCATTAATTGCCCGTTTCAACCTTTCTCTTTTCCTCTCCCTTTCCGCCTCATTCTGATAAGTCAAATCATGCCAACGTTGAATAAAATCCTCAACTTGTTCCGCTTCTAAATCTTGTAACATAAAATGATAAAACTCAGCATCCCGGAGTTTTTGTGGCTTATAACCAATCACCCGCGAAGTAACAATAACCCGCACATTTTTATAGTTATTTGTAAACCGATGAATATTAGTAATTATTTCCTCTCGTTTAGCAGGGTCGAAAACTTCATCCAATCCATCAAACATCACAATAGCATCACCATTTTGTAATTTTGCATGAAGTTCCTGCTTAGGTAAATGACAAACTACCCCACTACCATTTTCCAGAAAATCTAGAAAATTATTGCATTTATTCGCATCATAGTTACGCACATAAGTCCGCAGTTCAATTAACAAAGGAATTGGGTATAAAGGCAAATCTTTCGGCGATAATTATGCCCATTTTAGAGCGATATATTGTAATAAAGTAGACTTACCAGAACCGGGGTCGCCCAGAATAACTAAATACTGATAATTTTTATCTTCTACTAACTCTAAAACCGAGCGAGTTTGCTGTGCAAAATATCTGCCTCGGAAAATTTCCAATTGTTCTGGAGAAAAATCTGAGTCAAGCTGCCCACTATCTTTTAATTGTTTCAAATATTCTTTAGGAATTTCATGTACTTGAGGCATAAATTCTTGAGATTCCCGCACATTTTGAGGAATAAAAATTCGCCATAATTTCAAATCATTATAACTATAACCACTCGTATCTAAACTTTCTAATTTAAGATTTCCATATTGTTATCGGATTCCCTCTTGATGTTTTATCAGGTCAAATTCCGGTCTAATTTCATAGTTTTGATTTGCCAATTTCTCCAAATTTTCAGAATCTAATATTTCCCGTAATTCATCCTACTCTCGAATAATCTTTTTAACCCTTCTCCGATATTGCTCGGCAACAAAATCCCAATTAAATTCATCTGGCAAAGGTGGATTAATTTCATTTCCAATAGTAGCTAATGTCTTAGTATCCAAAATTTTTACATCATTATCAAATGCACTAACCAGAACTTCTAAAACTGACTTATTTTTAATAAACTGTTTTAAGGGTTTAGTGTATTGCTTTAACTCACCTTCACTCAAATCAGCATTTTCTAACTCTTGCTCTACCAAATCTAAAAAATATTTAATTGCTTGTGCCGTGGCTTTTTGTAAAGATTTTCCATTTTTTATCCCACCAATAGCATCAGAAATACCTTGTTTAAAAAAGTCTTTAACATAGTCTTCAGCAGTCCCCTTAGCTAATTCTCCAATAACTTCCTGAGCAATAAATTTAACCGCTTCACTACCCCCCCAAGCAATTAACAATTCAATCATAATTATTTAACCTCTTATGTATTAGTTATTTTTAATTATATAGCACCACACATTTAGGAAACCGACATTGTTGGGTAAGGGTTTGGTGACGAAACCCCTACGATATTGAAAGAGAAAAACATTTTTATTTTACCTCTTATGGATTAGTTATTTTTAATTATATAACACTACACATTTAGGATTTAGGAAACCGACATTGTTGGGTAAGGGTTTGGAGAGCAAACCCCTACGATATTGAATTGTAATGATACTATCGGATAAGGTATAAAGCCTCTCCATTCATGGAGAAAAAAGAAAAAAAATACTTTTAGTCAATCCTCTTCTTTATAAGAAGAGGTAATTATTAATTATTAATTATTAATTGTTGAACTCCTTCTTCCTTTCTAATACATAATATCACCTTCAATTAAATCCTGAAACTTAGGATTCAAACGAATATTACCAAAATCAGTATCAGTTCTTGCCATCTCTCGGTAGGGTTTACCAGCACCAAAATTAATTGCTTGTTCCAAATTTTCAATTGCTAAATATACCTTCTCCTGCAAAGCATAACAACGAGCTTTATTATAGTAAGCCAAAGAATAATTTGGTTGAATTTTTATGGCTTCATCAAAACAAGCGACCGCCTCATACCACTCTCCTAAATTTGACAAAGCTTGACCTAAATTATTCCAAGCTTCCTGATAGTCTATTTTAATTTCTATTGCTTTCTCATAACTAATAATTTCTCCTTCCGTATCTCCTAAATAAAATAAGGTTCTTCCTTTAAAATTCCAAGCTGCATAATGATTGGGTTTAAGTTTTATTACCTGTTCAAAACATTTCAAAGCTTCCTGATACCTTCCTAGCTCAAATAATGCCTTACCTTGATTATCCCAAGCTTGATATAAATTTGGTTGAATTTTTTTTGCTTGTTCGTAATTTTCAATAGCTTCTCGGTAATGTCCTAAACTATTCCAAGAATTTCCTAAATTGTACCAAGCTTGATATAAATCTGGTTGAATTTGTATTGCTTTCTCAAAAGAATTGATAGCTTCCCGATATCGCTCTAAATCATTCAGTACATTCCCTCGATTATACCAAGCAAAATGAGAATTTGGTTTGAGACTTATAGCCAGATGAAAATCACTTAAAGCTAACTGTAATCTACCGATTCTTTTATAGGCATTACCTCGATTATTCCAGGCTTCGGGATAGTCTGGTTTAATTTTTATTGCCTTATTAAAAGCAGTAATAGCCTGTTGATATTTTCCCAATTTACTCAGATTTACTCCCACATTGTACCAGCCCTGATAGTCATCTGGGGAGATTTCTGTTTGTCCATCCATTTCATTTTTCCAGGAAGAAGGAAGTCAGTTATTCAGTTATTAGTTATTATTTATCAGTTATAGCAGTTATAAATGTTGGTTGTAAAATTTTA
>NZ_JBNHEQ010000139.1:0-6387 GCF_050016015.1 Dapis hubbardiae BLCC-M172 | reverse complement strand
CAAATGTGATTTTTGTATTAGTTATTATTTATCAGTTATAGCAGTTATAAATGTTGGTTGTAAAATTTTATCCTAGGGGTTTGGTCTCCAAACCCAACCACAAATGTGATTTTTGTATTAGTTATTATTTATCAGTTATAGCAGTTATAAATGTTTGTTGTAAAATTTTATCCTAGGGGTTTGGTCTCCAAACCCAACCACCTCTCCAAACTTAACCAAAAATGGGATTTGGAAACCAAACCCCTATCCATTTTACACCAATCCTAGGAGGATTTATATAAAAGTTAGAATTCAGAAGTTAAATTCTCAATTCTCAATTTAAAAATTCTTAATTCTCAATTCAAAAATTCTAAATTCATTATAAATTGCCCAAATTGCCATTGCTCTTAAATAATGACTAGCTCTAAAAGTTCCCTCTGCTGTAATAGCTTCTGGCGTGCGAAATTGTAACCCATTTTCATATATTTGTTTTACCACCGCTTCTGTTATTTCTAAAGCTTCTTTTTTCATACCAATTTGCACCATAAAAGCTGCTAAACCAAAATTAATTCCTGTCCAAACTTCCAAAGGATGAGTAGCATTAGGATTTTCTGGGGAACCATCAGGTAACACTCCATTCACTGCTCCAAACTTGCCATTATGAAAATTTTTAAAACAAGAATTATAGACAGTTTTTAAAGCAGATAAAGCACATTTATTAGGTACAATATCCGGCAAATTTAATAACCTGGCATAAAATTGACCGCATAATTGGTCAGCCATTACTACTTCCGAATTACTCTCACTATCCAAACGATAATATTCCCCATTCCATAATTTTTCTTGATAAATAGGTAATGCTTTTTCTAACCAATTTTGATAAACAGAAATTTGATTATTAATAGCATCTACAGAATTTTTATCAACCTCAGAATGGAAACCTTCCGGTGGATAATAAGGAATTTCCCTAGGATGCTCAATTAAAACTTTCCCAATAGCGATCGCTGCCTCTAGTGCTGCTAACCATAACCCTCCACAATAGGCGCTCACACCCCGCAACTGCCAATCATCAAAAGTTTGGTCTGGCGCTCCCTCATTTTCGGGAATGCCATCATTATCTTTGTCAAAACCTTTGAGATATGCTAACGTTTCTACAATAGCAGACCAACATTCCCACAGAAATTCGTAATCATCTGCACCAGTCAACAGAAAATCTCGATACACTTGCAACACAAAATCGCTAGATAAATCTTTCCACTGATTACAATCTTGATAACTGGTGTAATTCGTCTTTTCCCAAGGATGCTCGTTGGGTGCACCCAAGTCGTGGGGAGTTGCTCCAGCAATCTTTCTCACCGCCGATGCTTGATTATAACCAATAATTCTCGGTGTATCATCCGCCGTCGAAATCGCCCGCGCAAACGCTACCAACACTGACTTTTCCAAATCCGGCCACAACATTAATAACCCAAAAGAACCATATAACCTCACATCCAAACTCTCATACCAACGATAATCTAGACATTCCAGCACGGCAAACTGACCTTTAGGAGCGTCTTCGCTAGCAGCACTCCAAAGAGTTCCTCCACTCGTGAGGTCATAAAGTTCATTAAACAAAGCCATCTTAAACCAATTAGGCAAATCTTCCCGCTCTAAAATCGGATTTTGCCAAGCTTCAATATTCTCGCGCCAGGTTTGATAATGTTTCATGGCAGTACGAATCATCGACCAAGCATTTTTCCCATGGCGACCATAAAAATCTGTATAACGTCGGTAATATGAAACTCCAGCGCCAAACTCGGTCACAGGTAAATCCCAAGCTAAGAAGAAAGGGATTTTCCGCGTTCTCCCCGGTCTAATGGTGAAACGAACTGATATTCCTACTCCTATTTGCTCTCCTTCTTGTGCAGGTAGTTCATTGTGTTCATCTATAAGAGTGCCATCTATTGCAAAGTAGCGCCAGATATCTTCTCCATTGCCAATCGGGTTCCAGCGCGTGTGATAGCTAACTTCAACGCCAGCATTAGTAAAAGTCGCGATCGCCATTTGACCCTCTCCTTCTGCGGGTTCGTCGGCAATACTTAATTTGGTCATGGTGCAACCAATACGGTGAAAATCTTCTACTAATAAATTCAAGTTGTCTGTACTCTCTCCCCACCGGGGTTTGTATTCATAAATTGGAGTGCCATCATCTCGCACTTGCACTTCTGGTGTTTTCGCAGAGTTGGTAAACCAACCGATAGTATTTTGCCATGTGAGCATTATACTTAGTGTAATTGGTTCATCTGTGGGATTATGAGCAATCCATTCAAATATGGCGATCGGGTAACTGGTTTCTTGATAGTTACCTGCCCAAATTGGAGAAAATTGTTCGCAACTTAATTGTGCATTAAATACATTGTCATAGACAAACCAACTCCGGGGATAAAGAGCATGATAAGTGCCTGTATTTAGTCCTGCTTTTTCCTTGGGATACCATTGCCAAGTAGAGAGACTGCCATCTGTCGGCGGTTCGGTAGATAAAGCATAAGCTTGTTTCCGGCCTTTTGTTTCTTCAAAAACGCTAAATTGGCAGGCAGGCAGATTTTGATAAATGTGTTCGCCACCATCGAGATGCCAGAGATTGAAATCGCCCCGTGGGGAACGACCGATAGCACCTGCGCCGAAACCTCCAAGGGGCATTCCGTGCCAGGGGCCATCATCAAGGTTACTGCTATAGCGCACTGTGTAAGGTTTGTCCCAATCAAGACCAATGGGACGATTCCAGGTATAGGGGGGAATGTTAGGGGTAGGATTTGGATTTATTCGTTTCATGCCCTATATTTTATTCAGTCAAAAGTTAAAAGTCAAAAGTCTAGTACATTGCGTAGTCAGGAGAAAGGAGTTGTCGGTAACGGAGTTTGTCCAGTTTTTAGTAGGAGTCAGAATAAGGAAGAAGGAGTCAGGGAGACGGTTTGGGAGAAAGGAGGCAAAACCCTCAAAAACCCAAAAGAACCCAAAAGCGCTAAAAATTATTAAAACACCCGCAGCGCAGGGAGTCAGAAATGCGCAGTGCTCAGAAGTTGTGGTACTGAATGCGCGAGAATGTAAACCCGAGTCAAGCGAAAATAGAAAGAAGGTAGAAAAAACTTGTTGAAACTGGTATAATTAAATGCAAAAAGACCACAAAACAGAGAAGAGGTCCAACTAATGAAACACAACCCCCAAGGTCATCCAACCCGACCCATGCAATCTTCATCCCCCCAAATTCCCACCTCCTGCAACCCCCAAGGTCATCCAACCCGACCCATGCAATCTTCATCCCCCCAAATTCCCACCTCCTGCCATGATCTTGTGCCAATGTGTGACGAGGACTTGGATGCCGTTTCGGGCGGCAAAGGTGCATATCCGGGCAAAACCTCTCCGGCATACGGTAAAAAAAAGAAATACAATCGGTCGTGAGTTAAGGGGGAGTCAAAGGAGCGCAGTGCCAGTGAGAGGTGTGCGTGGTTCTTCCGCGCTCGCCGCTCGCTCGCGCTCTGGGGCGACGGGAGGACGGGAGGTGCTGTGCCGCCCTATGCGTGTATGAACAGTACCACACTCGCTGGTTTTATGCTAGGTATTGGCAGAAGCTAGAAAGTATAAACCATTTAAAGGCCGAAACTTTTCTTCACCGATACCTGGCACGAGGAGAGAAGTCAGAAGTTTGTTTGCGCAGCATTCCGCAGGAAAGTCAGAAGTCAGAAGTGTTCGGTGTAGTTGCCAACTGACTGATAACTGATAACTGATAACTGTTAACTGAAAGGACATGGGCAGACCAAAAAGAGAATTCAAAGCAGATTATTCGTACCACATTACGACTCGGTGTAATAACAGAGATTTCAACCTCACCCGCCGTGAGACCAGAGAAATACTGTTACATATCATCAAACAAGCACAAGAAAAATACCCATTTAAACTGTATGCCTTGTGCATTATGCTCAATCATGTCCATTACTTGATGGAAGCAGAAAATCCTGTGTCATTGCGAGCGGAACGAAGTGAAGCGTTTGCGGAGCATTCCCGAAGGGAAAGCAATCTCAACCGTCGAGATTGCTTCATTACGCTGACGCTCCATTTGCTATCGCAAAGCTTCGCTAACGCAATGACTTTGCAGTAAATGCACTGGATAAATTGGTATTCTGCCATGTCTTTTAATGCTCTCCTGAACCGCAAAGGACACTTTTGGGAACAAAGGTATACCTGTCATGGCTTCCCCAACTCCGACAAAGAAAGGGCCTTAAACACCATCCGTTATATTCATGCCAACCCCAAGGCAGCAGGGATGAAAGAAGGCTTTTTCTACGACTTTTCTAACTATGGCACTTATGAACAACTAACTACCGATGGTATTACTCAATGGCATCCAGCCTTTTTTGAGTTAGGCCCATCCTTGTCAGAATGCGCCGATAGATACAATAGTAATTATCAGGATTTGATATCATTCCCAAATCAATAAGATAGGTCTAGAGCAATACTACGAGGGAGCGTAATTGTTTGTAGTTGGGCTTCAACCCCCTCACCCGCCCCAGACAGTAAAGACAGGAGAAATCATGACTCTTCCCTCCTAACTCTAACTCCTAACTCCTGACTCCTGACTCCTGACTCCTGAGTTGTGTTAAAATTCTCTCCTGACTCCTGACTCTTCCCTCCGCTGTAGGAAAAAATTCCTGCAATGCTGCTAGATAGCGATCGCTATCTACTTCTGCCAGATCGTTATGTCCAGCATTTGGGAGCAACAGTAGTTTTTTCGGTTCGGGTGCAGCAGCAAATAATTTTTGACTCATGGTTGCAGGTACAGCTTCATCTTTCATACCATGAATAAATAAGACTGGCATTTTTATTGATTTGACTTTGTTAATGAAATCAAATTTTTGAGTAACCAGCAACTTCAGAGGAAATATCTGGATTTTACGTCTGTATTTAGCCATGTCTTCGATACAAGTAAAGCAACTTTCAGCTATTAACCCTGCTGCTTTTGGTTGTTGTAAGCAGAGATTAACGGCGATCGCTCCTCCGAGAGAATATCCATAAATAAAAATTTCTTTTGGTGCAAAGCTTTTTTCTTGAGTTAAATAATTCCAAGCTATTGCAGCATCTTCATAAACTGTTGCTTCTATGGGAAACTTTCCTTGACTATTACCGTATCCCCGATAATCAATCATAAATACTGAAAATCCTAATTGATATAGTTTTGCTACTCGCTCAAGATTGCAACTTTTTTTCTGAGCAGCCATATTTCCACTGGCGCCATGTAGGAAGAGAATTACTCCTGCATTGGGTTGAGTTTGCGGAATCCACCAACCAGATATTTTTTCTGTTTGGTTGCGAGAAGTTGGTACTGATAACCAAACTTCTTCATAAGGAAGGTTAAAAGTCGCAGGAGTAGCTAAAACCAATGATTTAGGTTCAAATATCAATCGGTTTTGGATTAATCTTAGCAAGATAAAACCAGAGATATAAATAGTTGCTAAACCTATTAATGGGAATGTTAAGGAAGTCTGAAAAATAGTCATTATTAGAAGTTAATTTTTTATCTACAACAAAGTGGTATGTATCTAGCTCTATTCGCCATAATATAAAATTAATACCGAATATTTACTATATGATTATAGGACTTACGCAAATAAATCCGGTTGCCACGAACAAACCTAGTTTCTGGATTTTGGTGCATAGGTTTTGTGATTATTTTTGTCACCTTATCATTATAATTTTCCTCTATTTGTATATAGATAACAATACTCAACTATGACAGTATTTTTAATGTCATATAGCAATTCTTAAATTTGTAAGATAGACAAGTTGTGGATTTTAGGTAACAGGACATCGGGAAGGAAAAAAAATACTTTACCTGATTATAGTGATAAATTTTTACTACAAATAAATTTTAGGTTTTATACGACTTTGAAAACAAGAATGCTGCAAAAAGGTAGCTGTCGGTCATATCTGCTGAAAAATAGCTACTCTAATTCCTTTTAGATAGTTATCTAATCCCATTTTTGCCTTTTTTAAATCTTTATCCCTTCTTACTTCTTACTTCTTTGATACGGACGTTGCATCCAAGGTTCCTACCATTTGTAACAAACACTTATCACGCTTGGTATTAGAGACTGTTTGTAAAAGGAATATTAAATCTAGGCGTAGGGTGGGGAGGGTGAGGCGGTAATAATTACGAACCGGAACCAAAATTTAACTTTCCGCACCCCACCCACCGAAAATTAAGCACTCTGGCCGTCTTAATCTTTAGTTTACAAACACTCTCTTAGGTGGTAGATGGTGCAGTAGTCAGTAAATCTTCATTTTCCCAGCATCGGAAATTAGAGCTTATAAGTAGAGGTCATTTCAGTTAGCCTCCTGCGGAGGAGCTGCGCTTTATCCTGACGGACTGCT
>NZ_JBNHEQ010000138.1:0-13082 GCF_050016015.1 Dapis hubbardiae BLCC-M172 | reverse complement strand
ATAGTCGAAGAGCATACAGGAGCTTAATCTCACCCCAAGTGAAATGGGTATAGTTTAACCCTAATAATTTGTAGTCTTTGATGAAGGTGTTTGGGTGTTTAATGCCAAACATTTTTTTGACTGTTTTTTTGGGTATTAATCCTTGGTTGCTATGGTTAATTACCTCCGGTTTGATTGCATTCATGTGGTATAGGTTTTGCGGTAAAAAGTCTCTACCGCGTGAATTTATTTGGGTAAAAATTAAACTGATTTAGTCAGCTTTGGAAAGTGAGATTTTTGGATTTGTTTTAGCAATTTGATTGCTGTTTTTATCCTTTGCTCTGGTGTTAGGTTTAGTAGGTTATCGGTTAACCAGAGTATTTCTGGCACTTGTCCATCACCTTCATATCCGTCATATCCTTCAGGAATTAGACCAGCTATTAGCTTGTTTGTTAGGTCTATTTTTTCGTACCAGGCTAGGTTTTTGGTTGGGATTTTCACAGTGTTAATGTGATAGTTTTTCTAAGGTTTTGGGCTTAGATGAACTGTTTTTATAAGTTTTCTTGGGGACTGTAGGGGGAAGTTGCGAGAGAGCCTGCATGATTTACTGCCAAAAGTACGGCTACATCAGGGATACATCCTAAACTTCGCTACAGCTAAACAAGAAAAATACTTGATGGACTGTTTTTATAAGTCGGTCGAGGTACTTGCTGCGGTTTACCGGACTTCGCGTCTTTCACCTACTTTCTCTCTGTTGCTTATGAACCTATTATGCCACAATGCCACAAAAAAGGCAATAGGGTAATGTGATTTTGTGGCATTGTGATGTTCAGTACAAGATAATTAGTGTGGCATAACCGTCATTGACGTTTTTTGTAATTCACAAGAGAATAGGGTTATAGAGGTAAAGGTACTTTTGTGTTTTTGGGGTCAGTAAGGTTAAAATGGTTAAATATATAAAATTCAGATTGGAAGATGAAACACATTTAGAGTTTAGAAAGATGTGCTTAGAGACAAGCACGAGTATGCAGCAACGCTTGACTAGCTTGGTAGAGAAAGACATCCAAGAGCATAAAAACTCAAACTTTAATGGAGAGTTATTAGATACCAGAAATAACAGTCAAGAGAAGGAAAAGGAAACCAACGGCCACCACGCCCCACAACAAGTCAAAGTCGTCAAACCAAGAAAGCACCACAAAATATATAAGGGCAAGGTAGGGGAGCTACTCACAGAACTAGCAGGGAATCACGTCAAAGTTAGCTTTGATGGTGAGGAAAAAGCTTTTTATAGTGATGAATTAGAGCTGGTAGGAACTGAGTAGGAGCGATCGCTCATACCAAAAGCTAGCTTTAAGAGATGGGAATCCCCAAACTCAGATAGAGCAACGTATTCAGTAAGAGACACCTCCCCCTATTTATATACATAAAACAGATAAGGTGGAGGAGTCCGAAACCCTTTCCACTAGATGGTAATAGCCCTTTTTTTTAGACCGCCATTAAAACTAGGTGATTAGGTTGGGGTTTGGGCAATCCGGGTATATTTGGGTGTAGTTAGGTCGCTGTTGAAGGTTTAAACCTTCCACGAAGTCAAAGTAAATCTTTTCCTTAAACTGACCTACTAGAAAATCTTTCACAATCCAACCAAAAAAAGATTGAGGCTAGTTAGATTTCTCTGACTAGCCTCAATCTTTTTCGCATCAACTCTATCTCAGTTTGTAAAAACTGCAAGAATAAAACCTATTGTTATACCTTTTATTTATATTAGTCACTATAGTCAGTCACCTATTTTTAGTGACTACCCTTCAAAACCTTGCTGTGTATAAGTTTAGTCACTTAGTCAGTAAATAGGCTACTAAAACTACACAATTAAAAATGAACTACTGATATAACAGCAGCACTTTTTATACCAGCGATTAACCCTAGTCACTATAGTCAGTCACCTATTTTTAGTGACTACCCTTCAAAACCTTACTGCATATAGCTTTAGTCACTTAGTCAGTAAATAGGCTGCTAAAACTACACAATCAAAAATGGAATGGATGAAAAATAACTCCATAGAGAACTATGGATTCTCTATACATCTCTCTCTATATCTCTATAAATACCTTCTAATGAATAGCTTTGACCTTGATACAGCAATACTTACAGGGCTGTGATTCACCTTTAAATAGTATCCAAAGACTCATTAACAGGGAAACGGTCAATCAACTGCATAGCCCGATAAGCATTTCGTTGCAAAGCATCAGATAAATGAGGCACATGAGGAATCTGAGACAAAAAATCCAAAGTCCGACGTAAAATCCGGACAACATCCCCCTCATCCAGACTTGTATTTTCTACTAACTCTTGCCATTCCACTCCCAAAGCCCACTGTTCTACCAAACCAATCAAATCCCGTTCCAACCAAACAGGTAAAGCTACCCTATACCTACGCTGCACCTGAAATAACTGATGTCGTAAACTCCGCAAACTAGCCAAAGCCTCGTCTACCTCAACAGATAACTCATAACGAGTCCAACTATCAGGTCTAGTAATCTCTGTCACCAAACCAGCACAAGCAGCAGCCAAATGATGGGGGTCAAGTGGCTCTAAAGCGCCAGACATCAAAGCTAAACCGAGCCACAATTCATTATCACCCCTAATTGCTGCACAAGCTTGACCAATCTCCGTAGGCTCAACCCCATGGAGACATCCAAAATATTGCAAAATTTCAATCAGATTCAGAAACTCTTGCCAGTGACGTGCCAACTTATCCTCCAACTGAGTTTGGCGATCGTCTATTTCTGCCCTCAACATTCCTATCCGTCGCCAACCCTTTAACAAAGTACGAGGGTTCCCCCATTCCTTCACTGGATGTTCCTCGGCTTGTGCTTCTACCGTTGCCACTTTCTGCATTTGTGCTAAAACTTCTGGAGCATCTACTGGTAGCTCTACTACTGGAATTTGTTGAGCTAAAGCCAGAGAAACTTCATCTCCTTTGCGACATTGCCCCAACCTAAAATCAATTTCCACGGGCAATTCCATATAGTCCACAGCAACCAGCCGAGGTAAATCTGCCTGTAAAACCACCACATCCATTGCTGCTACTACATACCACCGATTATCTCTACCCAAACATAAGAAGTTAGAAGACTGACCAGATCCAGGAACTTTTGCCACCAACACTGCTGGAATTGGTTCTGAAGTAGATTTTTTTGCAGTAGGAACGTGCTTTCCTTTCAAACTAACAATAGTTCCCAACACTGCAAAAGACAAAGACAAAGACATTTCTTTAATCCTAGTTTCCTCTGCCTGCTTCTGCAAAATTTTCAGCAGTCGTTTCTCCTCTTTTGCTTTTTCCCGTAACTTCTCATAACCTGCCAGTAGTTGTTCGAGATTAACCCAATCATTCTCTTCATAAATTCCCAGCTTATTTTCTACAGAGGTCAACTCCTCTTGCTTTTGCTCAATCTCTTTGCGCTCTGGCATGAGAAATAGGGTAGACAAATACTGACCAAAACTACGTTCTACTAACTCCTTTGCCTCCTCCAATGTATGAGTTTGTAGTAAATTCAGCACCATACCATAGCTAGGAGTAAACTGGCTTACCAGCGGGTCAGCTCCTGAAGTTGCTAAATAAGCCGCCTCTTTAGCACCCTCAAACCTAGTTTGTACAGTTACAACATAACCTTGAAAATCCATCCCTCGCCTTCCTGCCCTACCTGCCATTTGCAGAAATTCTGATGGTCTTAGGAGTCGGTGTCCATCATCTGTACGTTTGGAGAGACTCGAGATAACTGTTGTCCGGGCTGGCATATTAATTCCTGCCGCTAAGGTTTCTGTGGCAAATACTACTTTGATTAAACCTTGCTGAAATAATTCTTCGACTAATCCTTTCCAGACTGGTAACATTCCAGCATGGTGAGCTGCTATTCCTCTGGTGAGAGGTTCTAACTGTTGAGACTTAGCTAGCTCTGGGTTACGCTTGAGAAATTCCTGAATTAGCTTCTGTAGTCTGGCTGCTTCTGCTTCGTTGACCAAAGTAAGATTGCTGACTTGTGCTACATCTGTTACTGCACGAGCACATCCCCTACGACTGAATATAAAGTAGATAGCTGGTAACATATCTCGCTCTTTGAGCTGAGATAATACTGCTGGTAATATTGGTTCTAGTTGTCTTTCTCTTCTATCTCTACCTGTTTGTCTAGTTTTCGGCTTGAGTAGGGGATTGATTCTTTTCTGATTGTTGTTGAGTAGAGGAAATAAGCCTTTGTTGTTGGAGAAATTAAATTCTAGGGGGACTGGTCGGAAATCAGAGTAGATGAGTTCGGTAGGTCCATGGACTCTGAGAATCCAGTCTGTGAGTTGATCGCTGTTGGCCACTGTGGCGGAGAGGGCTAATAGTTGAATTTCTGAGGGGCAGTAAATTATTGATTCTTCCCAGACTGTGCCTCGTTGGCGATCGTTCATGTAGTGACATTCGTCTAGAACTACGGCTTCTACTCTCTCTAGGGATGTGCCTATTTCTCCAATGGGAGTACCATACAGCATATTGCGGAAGATTTCTGTGGTCATTACCAGGATCGGTGCTTCCCGGTTGACAGAGGTATCTCCTGTGACTAGCCCTACCATTTCGCTTCCAAATTGGTTGCGGAAGTCCCGTAATTTCTGGTTGGACAGGGCTTTTAGGGGTGTTGTGTAGAATACTCGTCGTCCACGACTCAGGGCCCGATAGATGGCGTATTCTCCAATTAGGGTTTTGCCTGAGCCTGTGGGGGCACAAACAACTACTGATTTTCCAGCGTTCAGGGCGGCGATCGCCTGTTTCTGGAAGTTGTCTAGTTCAAATGGAAATAAGGTCTTCAGATCCAGCTCTTGGCTGTTCTGGGTTGAGTATGACACTAATATTTTTTTCTTGACTTTATAAAGGTTATGTGATATTATCTATTTTCTTGCTTTTCACTAGAAGATATAGACTTTATATTTTTATTTTAACTATATCTTTATGAAGGTTTGAGGTTTGAGGCCACTAGGTGATAAGTTTTGGCATGAAGAAATTTTGCAGATTTGACTACTCCCTATAATTAAAGTTACTTAGGATTAATTTTAAGGCCGGGGAAACTTTTGAATCAACTTTTTGCGAGAATGAAACAGCCCTGGGGGAGTCGGGGAGTTGGGGAGAAGTAAACATGAGAATAATTAATACGCTCCTGGTGTGCTAATTATTCAAAAGGTTCCATGCGCCTGTGTTGATTACTTAATAATTGAAGCTTTGTCAAGTATAGCATTACTTTTGGTAATTGGTATAAAATGGTAGGTGACAAGATATGGTACAATGAAACTGGTTCAGAATTGCCGACTCAATAATCATAAAAATTCCGAACTCAAGAGAGCCTAATCGTAATTTTAATCCCTCAACACATCGGTTTTATGTTGAAATTGACCGACTGTGTTTCTTGTCGAAAAATCTCTTAAACTCATGCTAATTATTTAGTTCGGACCTCTTGAATATTTGAAAAGAAAAATCTATCCTACTATGACCTACAAAAAACACTTTCTACTCAAGCAGACTATCAAGCAATGCCAGAATCGAGTATCTCAACAAATATTGATGATACTAGATAGAAACACATGAATTGCTTTTTAGCCGTGAACGAAGTTTTTAAAGAGAATCCATCAAAGTTTAAATCTCGTCCTCCTCTTCGGTGGATCTAAAAATAAAATAACACCGAATAAATATTATAGTTTATACTAAACAAGCTATCAGCAAGAGGCAACTAAAACAAGGAATTATTAATCCCAGTAAAACTGGCATTTATCTAAAAACATTAGTACCAACTTCACGCTCTTAAACAAGTTCGTCTCGTCCCTAGACTTAATCATTATCTAATTGAGGTGATTTATGAGAAATGCGAAAAACAATAGGAGCTAGAGAAAAATCGTTAGGCCAGTATTGATATTGGATTAAACAATTTAGCTACATTTTCATGTCGGCGACAGCCCAAACTTTTAATCAAGGTGTACTTAAACCCAAGAGTGATAAATGGCAGACCGTTAAAATCTATCAATTAATACTATAACAAAGTTAAAAGCTTCCTACAATCTCAACTCCGGAAAAATCAATCAAGTAAGAGATTGAAAAAGCTGATGTTAAAAAGAGAATTTAAAATCAATGATTACCTTGCATATTGCATCTTGTTTGATTATTGATACTTTAATTAATCAGATGCAGAGGATCTCTGATAATTGGGCATAATGAAGACTGGAAGCAGAAGATAAATTTAGGGAAAAGAAATCATCAAAATTTTGTATCTGTTCCCTATAATAAGTTAATTGAAATGTTATCTTATCAAGCCAAGATGGTAGGGATAAATATAATTATTACAGAAGAATCTTATACCTCTGCATCAAGTTTTATAGATAATGATTTGATTCCAGTTGACAAAAAAGGTCAGAAAATAAGAGTCAACTTTTCACCGAAAAGAGTAAAGCGATGCAGCGCCGCCAAAGGGGGTTTCCCCCATGAGCGACTGCATCAAGACAAAGAGGAATGCAATCGCAGTGCCAGCAAAGGATTAATCAATGAGTAAAGTCAACGGTTCTCTAAACCAATGCGAAAAAAGCAGCTCCCTTTTGTCTTTGACCATGGGATAGAGGAGCCAGTGCGTTGGGCGGGTCTCTCGAGAGTCACGCAACTGGCGTGGTGTTGTAGTGCCTCCTGGGTCGGAGCTACGCTAACACGAGCGTTAGGATAACACCTGCAATGCAGAAGGATATGTTATATTTGACTATATTTTTATGAAGTTTGACACTCCACGGACTAAAGTCCCGTGGATTTTTCAGAGGAGCTGTAAATCGGGTTACAACCACGATTTCCACATTGCACGGTTCCCGAAAAATCGAAACAACCACATTGCCAGTACCGTACCCTAGTACGTATACAGCAGCAGTATGGGCAAACGGCCGTTCCCCCATACAAGGCGGTGCCAATTGCCAATACTCTCCCCCGGCCATGCATACCATTGATACTACTTTTTAAGTTATTAGTTAATTATAACACATTTTTTTGACTTGACGAACGGATTAATTTCCGTCAAGTCGTTTCCATCCACCGCTTAAAAGACGGTGGTTTCCCACTTACCGAAATTTTACGATGACAACAGAAACTCAAACTCCAAAGATAGTAGTAGTAGGTGCTGGCTGGGCTGGTTTAGGAGCCACTCACCACTTAGCTAAAAATGGCTATGACGTTACACTTCTAGAAGCTGGCCCTTATCCTGGTGGTTTAGTGGCTGGCTGGAAAACTCCTGGTGGCCGTTCAGTAGAAGTGGGCATACATGGTTTTTGGTATCCATACCATAATATATTTTCTCTTGTCAAGGAGTTAAATCTTAATCCTTTCACCCCTTGGACTCGTTCGGCTCAATATTCTCCGGCTGGATTAGAAGTAGAATCACCAATTTTTCAAGATTTACCACCGTTACCAACTCCTCTTGGTACTTTTATTTATACTCAATTTCAACGATTGCCTTTGAGCGATCGCCTTTCTGCTCTACCACTACTTTATTCTCTTATAGATTTTGATAATTCGGATGATGCTTGGCGAAGATATGATTCTGTAACGGCGAGAGAATTATTTAAACAATATGGTGTGAGTAAGAGATTATATGATGATGCTTTTAATGCTATGTTATTGGTTGGTTTATTTGCTCCGGGAGAACAATGTTCGGCGGCTGCTGCATTAGGAATGTTATATTATTTTATTCTGGCTCATCAACCTAATTTTGATGTGGTTTGGTGTCGGGGAACTGTTGGAGAAATAATATTTAAACCTTGGGTGGAAAATATTGAAAGTTTAGGTGGAAAAGTTCTGACAAAACAGCGAGTTACTGACTTAATTGTTGATGATAATGGGAAAGCAAAAGGAGTTGTTTGTGAAGAGAAAATATTTGAGGCGGATGCTGTAATTTTTGCTGTTGGTATTAGTGGAATGAAAAAGATTTTGCCAGGAAGTGAAGCTTTACAAAATCGTCAAGAATTTAGGAATATTAATAATCTGGGTGGAGTTGATGTATTAGGAGTTAGGTTATGGTTTGATAGAAAAATTCTGATTCCTCGTTCTTCTAATGCTTGTTTTGGATTTGATGCAACTACTGGCTGGACGTTTTTTGATTTGAATGCTTTACATGACGAATTTCGAGATGAACCAGGAACAGTTTTAGAAGTAGATTTTTATCATGCTAATCAATTTTTACCTTTGAGTGATGGGGAGATAATTAAAATTGTGCGGGGATATTTAGCAACTTGTATTCCTGAATTTAGAGAAGCAGAAATTATTGACCAAAGTGTTGTAAGGGTGAGGGAAGGGGTGACTCATTTTTTCCCTGGTAGCTATCAATATTTACTTCCAGCAAAGACAAGTTTTGAGAATGTATTTATGAGTGGGGATTGGATTGTTAATCGTCATGGTTCTTGGTCTCAAGAAAAAGCTTATGTGACTGGTTTAGAGGCTGCGAATTTAGTAGTAGATAAGTTTAAGTTAGGAGAGAAAGCTAATATTATTCCTGTGGAAGAAGATGAGAAACATATTCAATTTTTCAGGGAAATAAATCAGTCAGTGCGAGAAGTAGGGAAGTCGATATTTCCGAATATTTGGTTGCCTTAAGTTATCAGTTATCAGTACATCTCAAAAATGGAATTTTCTTTTGACTTCGTTAAACACTATACCTTTTTTCACAAAAAATGAACCAAACCCAAACCCAACTACTAACAGACACTTCGATAACAGCAACTTGGTCAGAATACATCCAAATTATTGAAGACGCAAGTTATGAAAAAGCCAAATTTTACTATAACAACGGAAAGCTTAGAATCGAAATATCACCATTAGGAAATGACCACGCGACAGACCATATAGTTATTACTACTATAGTCAATTGGTTTGCGATCGCAAAAAATATCAAGGTAGATGGCAAAGATAATTGTACCTATCGCAAAACTGGATTTCGAGAAGCTCAACCAGACGCTTCCTTTTATATGGGTGAAAATGCTAATGTAGTTCCTAGGAAAACATCTATTATTGACCTGGATATTTATCCTCCACCAACTCTGGTTATTGAGATTGCTAATACTTCTCTTCCTGATGATATAGGGGAAAAACGTTTGTTGTATGAAGCACTTAACGTTGGTGAATATTGGATAGTTGATGTGCAGAATCCAGAAATTATTACTTTTGCTGTTGCTAACGGTGGTAGTAGAAAAATTAATCAGTCTCAAGTTTTACCAGGTTTAGAGATTTCTTTATTAGAGGAGGCACTCCAGCGCACTCGTCAAACAAATCAAACTCAAGTTTATGCTTGGTTATTAAATCAATTTCAGGCATAGGGAATAGAGGATTAGCGGAGTAGGGACGTTGCATCCAACGTCCCTACAAGGTTATCATTATTCAATTGTTTGCCATCCCATCCGTGAAGGTCTAGTTACCTGATGTCGGCAAGAAGCTCACATTTTTGCTCAAACTTTTACCTTAGCACTCCCAAACTGCCTGGATGTACTATCAAATCCAACTTCATCAAAACTTCATAATCTATTTTTCTATAACTATGCACCTCAAAGCTTGATTTAGCAATTAATTCCGCTGATTTCAACTACAAAAAACACCATTGGAAAAATTAAAGATTCTGTAAAGTTGAGGCTATTTTGCTGGGAGCGCATATTCTAGCACTCTCAAGCTTCCTAAATGTACTATCAAATCCAACTTCATCAAAACTTCATAATTGATTTTTGGGTAACTATCCACCTCAAAGCTTGATGTAGCAATTAATTCCACTGATTTCAACTACAAAAAACACCATTGGAAAAATTAAAGATTCTGTAAAGTTGAGTATAAGGGGGTTGCAGAAATTTCGGGGGGGGAGGGGGTAGATTAGATTTGTAGGCAATAAAAATAAACTTTACTGAGGAAATTTAATTATGTTGAAAAAGCTTTCCATTGCTGCTGCTACTGCTTTAGGCATTGTTCTTGCAGGTGGTACTGCTCAGGCACAAACTTTTGATGTTAGTGGCACCAACAGTTGGGATTCATTAGGTGATTCTGATAACGAAGTATTAACTCTAGACATTGCTGATGCTCTGGGTATAGGCTCTGGTTCTGCGGTTAATTTGTTTGGTGTGGATTGGGATTTAACTATTGAAACTGCTGACACTACTGGTGCTGCACTGGGTTTCAGTTCATGGTTAAGTGAAGCTGATATTCAGATTACTGATACTGTCGGTAATATATTATTCGATCTTGGTCCTAGTAATGATAGTGTACCTGGAACTGGTACTTTCACTGGTAGTGAGTCTCTAGCCACCCCCGCCTTTTTGGCTGATGGTCTAGTCAATGTAGAATTTTATGAGTCCTTCGATGATGCTCCAGGTGCAATTGATGCAACTTTCTTACCAGTTAGTACATTAACCTTTAATGCAGAATCAGCAGAACCGATAGATGTTCCAGAGCCAGCTTTCCTACTTGGTTTCGCTCTATTAGGGGGAGAACTATATCGCAGAAAGCGTAAAAATAAAGGTTAAGTAATTCCCTGGTTTGAGAAATTAAGTTTCTCTACAAGCTCTAAGGGCAAGGTAAGACAAAACAGAAGTTTTAAACTTATTATCTCTTGTTTTATTGCCCTTTTTTGATTATAATATGAAGAATTTAAACTAGAAATGGTCACGGCGGTAAATATTCTAAGTCAAAAAATTATGAGCAATTCCCTTCAAAAAAATTACTATGATGTCGTTATTATCGGGGGAGGACCCGCAGGTAGCACAGCCGGAACATTCTTAAAGAAATATGCCCCTAACTTACAGGTTCTGATCTTAGAAAAAGAGAAATTTCCCCGTGACCATGTAGGTGAAAGTCAACTTCCAGGTATCAGCGATATTTTAGCGGAAATGGGTTGTTGGGATAAAGTCGAAACTGCTAATTTCCCCATTAAAATTGGTGCAACCTATCGCTGGGGAAAAGATCCTGAACTTTGGGATTTTGATTTCATTCCGGTTGCAGAATTTAAGGATGAGCCTCGTCCTGCCAAATATGAAAAACAACGAAAAATTACGGCATTTCAAGTTGACTGAGCAGTATATGATGATATTTTGCTTCGCCATGCGGAAGAGTTAGGTTGTGAAGTTCAGGAAGAAACAGCAGTAACCCAAGTCGATATTGATGGCGATAAAGTTACCAATCTACACTTAAGTAACGGACAACAGGTAACAGCTCGCCACTATGTTGATGGGTCAGGACATATCGGAGTGCTGCGACGCGCTTTAGGTGTGCAAACCGATATCCCCACACGACTCCAAAATATCGCAATTTGGGATTATTGGACGAATGCAGAATGGGCCGAAGAAATTGGGGTTGGCGGGACTCGCGTTCAAGTTATGAGTTTGAGTCATGGCTGGATTTGGTTTATCCCCCTTGGACCGACTCGTACCAGTAAGAGACTCTGTTTAGACACTCCCAACAATGTTGAGACGTACCTTTTGGGTCTACTTTGATCATTCTCTTGCCTAGTTTCCAGGCTACATACTCTAGAATCTGAACAAACTGGCCAAATGCTGCATCCTGCAAAGACTTATTCAATCCTGACTTAGCTGATTGACCATTGGGTAAGAATTGACCATTATCACCTAATTTAGCTTTGCAACGTCTGACTAAATTTGCTATCTTTAGCTCTTCCACAAAAATCACACTTACATCTGAAAACAAGTGATAAGCTAGCTTTAATTGCCAATCCAAACGTTGTCTAGCTATTAGTTGATGGAGTTTAGCTATTTTACATTTGAGAATTTTCCAACCCTTAGAATGTTTTGGTTTTTTAGCTAATCTTTCCTGTAGTTTAGACAAGCAATGCTCAGAGAATCTGAAAAACTTAGGCACTTCTACAAACTCGCCATCACTGGTAACAGCATAGTGCAACAATCCTAAATCAATACCCTTTGAGTTTTCCCAGGTGGGCTGAATTTCTCCAACCTCTACAGGTACACTTTTATCTTCTATCGTCAAGCTAATATACCATCCGTCTGCTTCACGGATGACTGTACTTGCCTTAACCTTGAATCCTACTGGTATTGGGCGATTGTATACTAAAGGGACTAAGCCAATCTTGGGTAAATTGATACAATACCGACCGTTAGCATTTTTGGTATGGGTTGGCATTTGACAACTGAGGATAGCTAAAGGAATTATAATAATGTTTACCCTTGAATTTAGGTCTGCCAGTGGTTTTACCGTTTTTATCAGGTTTGGTAAAGTTATCCATAGTGGTTTGTACACGCTGGATAACATCTTGCAATACCTGGGAGTGCATGGACTTGTATTGAGGGAAGAGTTTTTTAGTTTGTGCTAAGTCTGCCAGTTGAACAGTCTCCCACATCACATAGCCGTTAAGTATATTCGGATGTTGATCTCCTTTTTTGGTTATGGGATTACCATTACTGTCTTTTTTTCTGCCATCTCGTGTTTGTATTCTAAATTCAGGAATGTGCGTGATAAATTCGCTCTACTGGTACTACTGAAACATTAAGAGGACAAGCGTTAAGGAGTGTGCGCGTGGCTTCAAACCAGTTTAACCTTTCAGCTAAACGGTAATTATATTGCTTCCTAGCCATGGACAACCAATTAGATATAATCACCGCTTGGGTTTTGTGTGGTTTGAGCTTATACTTATATTTCAGTAGCACGGCAGAATCTACCTGTATTTCTCAAATAGTTATTATAATGGCTGTGTTAATAAATTGTCAATAGCTATAGCAAACCGGACTATAGGAAAACCGCACACCCTAGCCCGGCTTTCTCATACGACGCTCCCCTACGGGAGAGCGCAGGACTTCCCGCCGGGGAAGTTAAAATCTCATCTATCGTTAAGGTATCTAACAATTGATGACGTTCTTCTGTATAATTACCGCTACCGCTATCATATTGATGGATAAAGCGAATAGCATCTACAATTCCTAAAGCATCAACTAAAGCTTTAAAACCTTTTCTTTGTAATTCAATGGGTGTCATTGTCATTAGGTCCTATTAAATTAGCGGGACTTTAGCAAATTTCAAGCCCAAACAAATCCCCAACTCTCTTTATGAG
>NZ_JBNHEQ010000137.1:0-18648 GCF_050016015.1 Dapis hubbardiae BLCC-M172 | reverse complement strand
CATCTCCCCATCTCTCCACACTCCCGTACGGACGCCCTTATGCAACGTCCCTACCTCCACTCCCCTACTCCCCTACTCTCAATCTCTAATTTTAAATAGAACCCCTTCAGGGGTTCTATACAGCTCAAACCCATGATATTGCTTGCTTTACCCTCAATCCAATGGCTTCGGACATAGTGACATTTAATTACATCTGGCGACTTGACATACTCCCGACGCTCCCCTACGGGAGAGCGCGGGACTTGTCGCCGGGGTAGTTAAAGTGTATACTGACTTATCAGGTTATTCAATAAATTTTTTTGTATTCAGGTAAACTATCTACAGCCATAAGCGATAAAAAATATTGATCAAATTGAGAGGAGCAAGCATGGGTAAGAGAAACCCCATTACATTTATTCTAATTATCCTGGCTTTAGGTTACGGCGGTTCAATTGTTTGGTTAAATAATGTACAAAAAAAATCCATAACTATAGCTCAAGGAAAAATAGCCAGTTTAGAAAATATTAACCAAGATTTCAATATTAATAAACTTAGGCTAGCAAGAAATCAATTGCCTGAGGCAATAGCCATTTTAGAACAAACTATTCAATTACCTGGCGTACCCTTACAACCTGTATCCAGAGAAATAGTTAAACTAAATTATCAACTGACGGCAATAGAGAGAAAGCTATATTTAGAAGAATATGGATTTATATATTTAAAGTTAGCAAAAGAGTCCGCAATGGCAGCAGCTTTATTAGTACAAAATCCACCCCATCCTGTTAATACTTGGTATCAAGCACAAGCAAAATGGCAATATGCAATTAATTTATTAGAAAAGATTCCTCAAGAGAGCGGTTCATATTTAGAAGCTAGAGAAAAGTTAAAACTTTATCGGGAAAATTATCAAATAATAACTAAAAGATTTAATTTGGCAAAACAGGCAATTGAAATTAATAACCAGGCTAAACAAAAGATAGAAAAAGAAAATTATTGGGGTGCAATTAAAGACTTAAATAAAGCTATAAATCTCAATCCTGGTCAGAGTGAAACTTACTTAAGTAGGGGAGTTGCTTATTCTCAAGTGGGAATGAGAAGAGCAGCGATCGCCGACTTTAATAAAGCTATCGAAATGAATCCTAAAAATTCTCAAGCTTATTATTATCGAGGCGATGAATATCTACAATTAGGAGAAAAGCAAAACGCATTGCAAGACTTAAATAAATCTATCAAAATTGATGCTAATAATCCTAAGTCTTACTTTAATAGAGGGGTAGTTTATTACTTAATGGGAAATCAAAGTAAAGCAACGGAAAATTTTCAGCAAGCTGCTTTTCTTTTTGGATTAGATGGAGATTTAGAACGTCAAAAAATGGCAGTAGATATGCTAAAAAGATTTCAAGAATAATGTGCTACGGGCATCTTGCCCGCCATCCAATTTATATAGAATCCGGGTAATTAGTTATCGTATCGCGCTCGGAGTCAGGAGTCTTAGGGGCGAAACGCGTTTCGCCCGTAGCCATATTCAATCGACCAAAAAAAGAAAAACAATTCTTTTTAGGCAATTTTCTTCTATATAAGAAGAGGTAATAATTAATAGACATCTGGTGGAAAATAAATAAACCTTTTAGTTATATTAGCTAAAGAAAGAAAAGTCACCAGAAAAAATCATTTTTCCAGCTTTTTTTGTAAAAATATCTTACCTGTTCCCTGTTCCCTGTTCCCTGTTCCCTACTCCTGCAAAAAATCTATATCTTTTTCGGAGAGGTCTAATAATTAATAATTAATTGTTGAAATTATACCTACTCCCTAGACAATGAATTTGCTCAAGGTACAATAGAAAATCCTAAATGATTAGCAATTGAACGTTGACGCATAGGTATAAGAGTATGAACTGGTGAATTTAATAATTTCCCTTGAGAATCAGGTCTTACCACTAAAGTTGTTGAACCTCCACCATCTAAATTTAATGCTTTATCTATACCTAAATTAATCAGAAATTCCTGTAGTTCTGCCATAGTAACACCATCACTATAAAAAGGCTGTTTACCATCAACTAAAACTAACCATAATTTATCGCCTTTTTGATTAATTCCTACTGCTGTCCGTGGATAAGCTCTCTGATTAAAAGGTGAATTTCCAGGCACAGCAATTGCCTGACCATTAGCAATTAAAATTAAATTACCAGAAATAGCTTGAGTAGTTTGAGCTGGACAAATAGAATTATCTGATATTTGAGCATAGTTCTTGAGATTAAAACATAAAGTCGGCCAATTTCTATCAACTATAGAGTAGTCATCACCATTAGATATTGCCCGCCCAACTACATTTACTAAATCCCCACTTTTAGGGTAAAAATCCCAAGGTGTCTTTTCGTAAAATGGGTAGAAAAAATTGGCATTTATTGCTAGCTGTAAATCAAATTCATTGACAAATTCGGAAGTAGTCCGGGCGGAAATTTTCATGTCTGGAGAAGTATAAATTCTGGGCGTTACTAATACTTTCATTCCTGTTGTAGAAAGGTCAATAGTAACAACATGAATCATAATCGGACGGGGTTGAGAAAAAGCAATCCGTTCATATAAAACTCCAGGAAATAATAATAAATTTGTGTTAGTTAGAGGGGGACGAATAAAAGATAATATAGTAAAAATTGTCAGTATTAAAACTAAGAAAAAGACAATGCTGATAGTTAAGAGCGATCGCCATGTGAAAATTCTAGTTCGAGACATTAGATAAAATCCTAATATTTTAATTAATAATGAATAATTAATACATACAGCAAATTCCAGGTTAATGTGGTACAAATAACGGAATAAATATTATATTTTTTGCCTACTCCCTACTCCCTACTCCCTATTCCCTATTTCAACAAATAGGTTGTTTTCCAGGTTTAACAGCATGAATATACTCACTACCAGAATTAGGCCAACCTCTGCGATAAGCTGCTGACTCTGGTTTTCCCCATCCCAACTGCAGCAGCATCTCCAGAAAATTTGATTTTTCCCACTTCAACATATTTGCCCATTCTGTACGTTGGGCGATCGCCTCTATCTCAATTATTTCTATTGGGCGAAATTCTCGACCATGACTTACACTTAAATATAAATCCATCCCTATAGTCACTTGATTCCAAAAATTTAACACAGAAGCTTTTGCTCCCTGCAAAATTTCTAAATCATCCGACAAGGCAATTAACTGTTCATGCACCACAGGAAAACTAATAGTTTTCTCATTAACTGTCACTTGTCGCCACACAATACCAGAGACCAAATATTCCCTTTGGTAGCGATGGATAGCAGCTTTAAAATCTTGATAAGCAGTAAATTTTTGAAACGCCTCTGGTTTGAGAAATTGGTCAACCACTGGGTTTCCAGTACGGGGGGTTGCAGCCAAATTAAGACGATGGCCTTGTATACAAGCTTGGCGTTCTTCAGCTAAGATATTTATTAGCTCGTTAGTGCTGTAGACCTTTGACATAAGGAAATACTATAGTCAGAGTTACATAAAATGTCTTTATTCTGACATATTTTTGGCTTAAGTAAGGGTATTCATACCGTTTCACGGAAGTTAAAAGCCTGAAAGGTTGCGAGGCGACAGCCGTGGCAATCTCAAAGTCAAAAGTCTAAATCAAGATTTGAACAGCTCAAAACTTTGACTATACATTAATTTCAGGAAATTATTTCACATTTAAAGTTTGAAACTATTTGTGACATCTTTAAAGTGAATTGGTATCAAAAAATCTTTTTTCAAAATTATTGCAGCTAAAATAGTAATACCATTTCTCAAAAACTTTTCTACATTTGATTGAGTAGGTTAGTGTAAGGACCTTGCATGCAACGTCCCTACTGGAAAAGTAAAAATCAAGAATAATTAACGTTAACTTACCTAAAATCATCAAAAAAGTTATTCTACTAAAGTAATTACCTAATAACTGAAGTTTTAATTAAATATAGAATTACTTTTGGGAATTAGTATAACACGTCTAGCTTTATGGGTGTGGGTAAGTTAAAATCTGGCACAAACTTAATATGATGCCTAGTGCAGGATAGCGTAAATAACTAACCAGTTACAAAATCCTAAAAGCCTTACTAACCAATACTTTTGACTTTTGAGATTGCCACGGCTGTCGCCTCGCAACCTTTCAGGCTTTTAACTTCCGCGTAGCGCCACTAGGTTTGTTAAAATAGAATAGAGGATAAAAATAATGTTCGGCTCAATGATTTGATAGTCAAGCTTATTAAATATTGATAATATTAAAAGGAGTAAAATATGCGTTTAATTAGTGGTTTGCTCGGCAATGCTTCCGAACTTAATGTTGATTCTAAAAAACTAGATAAGTTATTCAATGAAATTTTAGTAGATGGAGAACAAATTGAAAAAGCTTACCAGATTATTCGGGATATGTTTGTGTTTACTAATAAGCGCTTAATATTGGTAGATAAACAAGGAGTAAGTGGGCATAAAATTGAGTTTCTTTCTATTCCTTATTCAAAAATTACTAAATTTTCTAAAGAAAGTGCAGGGCATTTTGACTTAGATGCAGAATTAAAAATTTGGGTGGGTAGTGAGTCAGAACCAATTAGCCATGAATTTAATCGTTCGGTGAATATTAATGAAGTATATGCGGTACTGAGTAAGTATGTGTTGAAATAAATTATTAGTTTAGCTAAATAATTTGGTTGAGTCAAGAGTTATGCAATGGGTAGGGGCGAATGGCTATTCGCCCCTATTCTTATCTTTAAATACTGAATAACACCGATTCTACTAGATTTAATATCAACTGCTCTTTATTTTTATTATCCAAATTTTTGATTTGAAATTGCTCTCTCAATCAATCTTTTCCTTCCTTCTTCCTTCCTCCTTCTTCCTTCTTCCTTATTTTCAACATTATGAATAACGGTCCTGACCCTAATCTGAAATATCCAATACCTAATCAAACTCGATTAGTTTATTTAAAAAATATTATTAACAATCCTAACATTATTGTGGGAGACTATACCTACTATGATGATTTTGAGAATCCAGAGAATTTTGAGCGGAATGTTCTCTATCATTTTGACTTTATAGGAGATAAATTAATTATTGGTAAATTCTGCTCTATTGCTTCTGATGTAAAATTTATTATGAATGGTGGAAATCATCGGACTGACTGGTTTACAAATTATCCATTTCCTGTGTTTGAAAATGGTTGGGAAAAAGCCATGCCTAACTCTTGGCCATACAAAGGTAATACTATTATTGGTAATGATGTTTGGATTGGTTATGGAGCGACAATTATGCCTGGTATTCAAGTAGGAAATGGAGCGATTATTGCGACAAAATCTGTAGTAACAAAGAATGTTGAACCATACAGTATTGTGGGTGGAAATCCTGCTAAAGAAATTAGGAAAAGATTTAAGGAAGAGATTATTAAAGAGTTGTTGGAAATTAAATGGTGGGATTGGGAAATTGAGAAAATAACTCGGAATTTAGAGGCAATTTGTGGTTCAGATATTAATGCTTTGCGAGAAGCTGTTTGAGTTTGAATTGAAACAATTGTTGCTCCTCTCAGAAAAACATCAATTATATCATGTCGGGTTGAATAGTTATCATTAAAGTCTGTCAAGCAAAAACTTTTTTATCACTGGTTATCTGAAGATGATATTATATTATGTCCGGATAATTAGTGATAAAAAAACGTTCTCCTTTTTATACTTTCTTTTTCCTCTGTTCCCTCCTGACTCCTGACTCCTGACTCCTCCCTTCTTATTTATAGCTATTCAACCGGACATAATATTACTTCTGACTTCTGACTTCCGCTGTAGAGTTGTGGGAGTTTGGAGACCAAACCCCTACAGTTAACTCTCAAACAACATATAGGACTTACGCAAAGACCATCTCTATAGCGTTCAAAACTATAACGTTATAGTTTTTTAAATCTATATGTAGTACCTCTGCGTAATACCATTTCTCAAAAACTTTTCTATATTTGATTGAAGTAGGGGAGTAGGGGAGGTAGGGACGTTGCATAAGGGCGTCCGTACAAACAAGAATAATTAATGCTAAAATTGCTCTTTTCTAACAAAAAAGTAATTAAACTAAGATAATTACTTAATAATTGAAGTTTTATCCAAGTATAGCGTTAATGCATGGGAATTGGTATAAGTCCTGAACATATATAATTTCGCTGCACTATTTATGTATGCAACTTTCATCATTAATTACTTCTAGCTTCTAAATTCTGAATTCTGAATTCTAACTTCTAAACCTCTCTTTCGCCGACTCAAACGCCTCCTGCATCACTCCCTGAATTTTCTCCGGATCTGGCTTTTTCCCTCCCATCAAATCTCCAAAATAAACACAAGCACTTTCACCCAACGCCCAAGTATAAGTTGCTGCCCAAGAAGCAGCAATGGCGCTCCCAAACCCAGGCACAAATTTAATCAACTCTCGCCCCACTGCTTGAGCGACAAAACCCCCACCAATAGCACTAACAACCCCACCTGCTTGAGAAGGAGAAATTGTTTGCCCATACAAATTTCCCAATAAACCTACCATCGACACTTGCAACGCTGTCAAAACTGGCATTGTGGCAAAAGGTAGAGGTACTGCTGCCACCGTAGCTGCCATAATAGTAAATGATAAAATGTAACGCCTCCCAACATCTCGGTAAATATTGCCTAATTGTTTGGTTGCTTCTTCGTCTAATAATTGATAAATTGTTCGTGCCTCTGCTTCCGGTAGCAACTCTGCTAAACTATCTCTAAAAGCTTCTAAACCATAAAATACTGGGTTATAGCCATCCTCTTCCAAGGTGAAATCAAGCAAAACAGAGCTATTATACAATTTGCCAAAATCTGCCTCAATAGCAGCAAAAGCGCGGTTTAGTTCCTCATATTCTGGAGGATATTCGGGATGATCGTCAGTGGGGTTAGGATAAACCTCATGCAAACAAGTTACTGCTAATAAACAAGGAATATTTGGATATTCCGCTCGCAACTGTTGTGCTACCTGTCGTAAAGTATCCGTAGCAAAATCATTAATTTTTACAGTCAAAATCAAAATTCTAGCCCGGTTGCTTTCCTGCTGCAACTCTCCCAAAAGTTCATTAATAATAACCGGAATTTCCTGTTTCACATCCCCCAACCCCACAGTATCCGTAAAAATTAACAATGGCAGATCATCAGAAGGATAAGCATAACGTTGGGTGTGTTGAGTATGAGGGCGAAAACCTTGACCAATTATTTCTGGTGAAACTCCTGTTAAACCTCGTACTATGGAACTTTTACCTGTTTGCGGTTTACCAATTAATATTGCTTCAGTGGTAGGAAGCTCGGCGCGAACTTTTTCTAATATTTCGGCAACTTGAGCTTCATCCACAGTAAACCATTGCATTATTGTTTGTGCTGCCTTATCTACAGGGAAAAGCTTCATTAAACGGTTGCTGGTATCATGCCAAATTCCACCAAGACGATTTTGCCAAGAGTCTGTTTTTGACTCTGTTTTTACATCTTCAGTCGGTTGAGCTGACTGTTCAGAATTAGGTGTTGGGGATTTAACATCATTTGGTTCAGTCATTTCAGTTATCACTTATTATTAAAGCTTGTAGTATTGCTCTAGCCATAAGTAATACCATGTCCGGTTGAACACTGATAATTAAGATACTAAGAGAGTCAGGGAGTAGGAGAAAAATTAAAATATATCCTATCCAAACCAAATATTTTATTTATACCTAATTATCCGAACATGATATAAGATAGATAGGGCTGAAGCCCTACTACAACCAATATTAGACATCTCCAATAATAAAAAATAAAATCAATTATCGGGCTAGATACATCAATTATTTCCCCCTACTACCTACTCCCTCTTTTCTAGAGATGTCTAATATTTACTCCTAAATATTGATACTTTGGGGAATATTCTCTGGGAGCATAAACTCGTAAGGCATCAAACGCTCAGGACTTTGATTCCTTTGATTAATAATAGTCGCTGCTGCATTCAAACTTTCTTTAAATTTCTTCAAAGCCAATTGTAATTCCTGATTTTCCGGGAAAGCAGATGCATAATAATTGCCTAGTTTCGTATGGTTAACTGAACCAAGTAAGTAAAGGGTATTAATTTGTTCTAGAGCTTGACTTAAGGAAGGTAGTCCCTGCATAAAACTTTCCCGATCTTCAGTGCTAGTCGGGGGCATCAGATAACGTGCTAAAGGAAATCCTGGGACATACATCATATAAGTTTTCTGGGAAAAATTAACTGCCGCGTGTTGCGCACTACCGATAAAAATAATTGTAGAGACCGCTTTAACTAAATAATCTCGGGTTTTAATTTGTCCCTGACTATCTTCTCCAAAATTTTCTACTCGTCCTCCGTCTAAGGAAACCAAATTAGCTCCCCAATCTTGTAAGTCCTTATCCGCTACAATGACATCATCACTGGTATAGTAGATAGACAAATAATCATTAACCCAGTTATAAATAGCATCCCAAATTAATTGACCGTCATCTCGATAAGGATAGATAGGTAAAGTATCAGAATTATTAACTCCACGATCGACTAAGGTTTGGGGAAAATTAATAGCATTAAAATTAAATAAATAACTCTGAGATCCTTTTGCACTCAAAGATTGATCGGCTCCGATATTGCTAGCTAAAAGTGAATCTACTGCTTCTCCAGGAGCAACTAAAAGAGAGTGGGCACCGTAATTAATCAAAACAGTTCCCTCGAAATGGGGAGTCAGCAGATTTCTCAAAGGATGATTTTCTGGCAAATTGTAGGTCGGTACAATAAAAGGTTCAACTACTAAATGAGTTCGACCTAAATGGGAAATCAATTCGTGATAATTAGAATCAGCCATTTGTACAATATTTTTGGCACTCATCCAAGGTTCATCAGCATCTAGTGGTGTAAACAACACCCACTCCTCACTAATAGTAGTCTTTTGATAGCTAATAGCTACTGGAAATAAGGAACGAGAAGAAGACCCCTGTGGAGGAACCGCAAACAAGGCAATTGGAGCCGAAATATACTTTTGTTGGACAAGATCCTCGTTGATGTAATTGCCGTTGGGTAGACTCTCTAGTATTTTATAATCAGAAGCATAAAGTCGTCCCTCTGCCAAAGCATTAGATAAAGAATCTGTTACTCCAAATTTTTCAGCGATCGCTTTATACTTTTCTTCAGTAACTGGTAAACGAGAATCCATTTGGGTAAATTGCTTTACTACCAGAGGATTTGGTCCAGCAACTTGTAAATAGGCAAAAATCAGGTCTTGGGTAAAACTATTAGAAATAGCAGGCTTTTCAATAACTTGGTACAACTTATTGTAATCATCAAGAGTAAGTGGTTCTGATACCTCTACCTCTGTATTTTTTTCCTCAACTATTTCCGCTATCTTCGCAACGAACTTCACGATATTTTCTAGACGCTCAATAATAGACAACTCATCGAAAACAAGTGATTTTTCCCGTTTCTTACTTCCAAATAATTGACTAATTGTATTATCAATTTCTCGAAAATGTCCGTGTACGACTCCCTCAAATATGCTTTCCTTCTCCTTCAGATCGGGGGAAATTTTGTGTAAAGTTGCTTCTAGTTTTTCAATTAAAGCTTGAAGACTTTTTTGAGTTTTTGGTTGACTAATATCACTGTCAAGAGATTCTACCTCTTTAGTGAGTTCAGCCCAATCATTTTGATATAGGTCTAAAGAATTATCCTTTTTATAAAGATAGCCATTAACAACAATTGTAATGAGATAATATACCACCTTAACTATCCAGGTAATACTTGGAAAAGCCCCCTTTGGTAAATTGGGAAAAGAGATTCCTAAAGTATTTTCTATTAGCTTATTTTCAGGGACATCAGTAATTGCCAACGGCTGTAGATAACTATAGTTATATTTATAAGCTTTATCTGGAAACAAAAGCGCTTGACGTAAACGGAGCAAAAAGATAGCTAGTTTAATTGGGGATAGGGAACTTTTACGTTCAATAAGCATTTTTGACACCTCAGTTTTTATTGTTTATAGTTGCGTCAGATGGGACGAAAAATAACTTTAACCCAAAGTGAAGTTAATTCATCCTAATCAACTTTATTAGAGTTGTGGTAAGAAGTCAATACTCAGATATTGCACTATAGAAGCCCTAAGCGTATCTTGGGCTTTGTTGGGAGTTTTTGGCTCAGTCCTCAGTCCTCGTAGGGGCGTTTCATGTCGCTCCGCGAAACGGCCGTTAGCTTCGCATAACTATCGTTAACGCCCGTACAGAAGTCAGGAGATTAAGAAATACTCAGAGGGGAAAAAGGTAGAATAAGCGGCTCCCATCTCCCCACCCGGACCACACTTCCCATCCCCATCATGTATAAAAAAATAAATACCTTCAGGGGTCCTATACCTCTCCATAAAAGAGGGAACAGGGAATAGGCAGAAGTAATTAATAGTTTATGGATAAGAATTGATTTCATTTTTGATTTTTGGAGATGTCTACTAAAAAAAAGTTGGTAATCCTTATTCTTAGAATATTCTCAGCAAAAACTTGTTTAGGACTACCAGTTTTTGACCTTAGTAATCCTTGTATAGGCGTTGGTAAATGATTGTATGATTTTTAGTAGTCGTAGGGGCGAATGGCCATTCGCCCCTACAGGAGTCAGTAGTTAACTAGCTATTAGCTTTTCCTTAGGTCATGCTGCGCTTGCCAGCATTTAGCTGGAGCGCTAAAATCCGAGGGTTTAAGTCCCCCACAAGAGCTTGAAAAATTAGTGGTGCCCTTTGCATGGGGGTCATAAGACGCGGAGCGGCAACTCTAGAGTATCCCCCATTATACACAGTGAAAAGCTAATAGCTGACTGCTGACCGCTGACTGCTACTTCAAAACAGTTTTTTTCCTTACTATTAATCTAATGCCCATACAAATTTCATACCTTATTTCACCAATACCTCCTTGTACAAATTGTATCGGTAGTATTTAGGTCGAGAATCTAATCTTACATGAAGCCAAGCTACTCCCCCACCTGCCGTACTAACCCAAAGTGGGTTATCTGAAATCTGTTGTTGCACAGTTTCTCCGACAATTCGCCACAATGTTTGTTTCTGCTTGTCAGGGACATTGCGAATAAAGACTGCTAAATGGGAATAAGCTGAAAACCCAGTTCCTCCAGGGGAAGCATTTGAATCTATTGGAGATGGAACCACAAGTATTGCATCTTTGCCTAAATTCTCAAATACCACAATTCCATTATTTACATCATCAGTTGCGAAATAATTCGCAAATGTCATTTTGTCTGGGTTCCGTGCCAACCCTGGAGAATTAAGCAGCACAAATTCAAATTGACGCTTGACAGTATCTTTTGTAATGGGAGGTGTCTCCCAGCGATATGCTGAAAAGGGCGACTCAGATAAAAGTGAGATAAAGAAGGAGCAGAAGTCTGAGTCAGACTGCCATAAATTTAAAACCTCAGTGTATGGTATCGGTTTACCATTGTAAGTAACTGTGTATTTATGAACACGACCTTCGTTCAGAATTTCATGGGTAGCATCAAACATTAGAGTAGGGAGTAGGGAGTAGGGAGTAGGGAGTAGGGTGCATTAGGCGCTTACTACAGACTACGGTTAACTGTCAAAAATTACATTGCGCCGTAATGCACCTAAACATTTGGGATAGGTGGTGCGTTATATCATGTCCGGATAATCAGTTATAAAAAAGTTTTTGTTTGTAGTTTTGCTCTAGCCCGAACTATAAATAGGGCTAGAGCAATTCTACGAACTATTCAACTGATTAAAGCACCCTACTGGAGTGTCAAACATTACATTGGGCCGTAACGCACCGAAACATTTAGGATAGGCGGTGCGTTACATTTCATTAACGCACCCTACTAGACTATTGGTCAGAAATTACTATTTACTGGACCAGAGATTACTTCTGACTTCTAACTACGCACCACCCCGTAACTTATCCAACACACTCCGGTCTTGCAAAGTCGAAGTATCCCCGGCAATTTCCTGACCAGCTGCTAGAGAACGCAACAAGCGTCGTATAATCTTACCAGAGCGAGTCTTTGGTAAATCCTCAGTAAACCGAATCTCAGCAGGTCGAGCGATCGCTCCTATCTCCTGTACAACGTGCTGCTTCAACTCCTTCTCCAAAGCTGCATCAGGTTCCCGTTCCCCTTCCAAAGTCACAAAAGCCACAATCTCTTCACCCTTAATCTCATCAGGTTTACCAACAACTGCAGCTTCTGCCACAGAAGGGTGAGACACCAATGCCGACTCAACTTCCATAGTACCCAAACGGTGACCAGACACATTCATCACATCATCAACACGACCCATCACCCAAAAATAACCATCCTCGTCTTTGCGGGCACCATCACCAGCAAAATAAAGATACTGACCATTTTTTGGACTCAGATACTCCCAATAAGTACGACGGAAGCGATCGTCATCACCATAGACAGTCCGCATCATTCCAGGCCAAGGTTGCTTAACCACCAAATAACCCCCACTGCTACCATCAACTGATTCACCTTCCTGGTTGACAATATCAGCAATAATGCCAGGGAAAGGGAAAGTTGCCGAACCTGGTTTAGTCGAAGTAGCACCAGGTAAAGGAGTAATCATAAATCCACCAGTTTCAGTTTGCCACCAAGTATCAACTATTGGACACTTACTGTCACCAATCACGCGATGGTACCACATCCAAGCTTCTGGGTTAATTGGTTCTCCTACTGTTCCTAACAAACGTAGAGAAGTTAGATTTCTGGAGTTGGGATGTTCTTCTCCCATTTTCATTAATGCTCGGATAGCAGTAGGAGCGGTGTAAAAGATAGTAACGCCATATTTTTCTACTACATCCCACAGACAACCAGGATTAGATGCTCTGGGTGCGCCTTCATACATGAGGCTAGTGGCACCGTTAGATAGAGGACCATAAACAATATAACTGTGACCTGTAATCCAACCTACGTCAGCAGTACACCAATATACATCCGTGTCTTGGAGGTCAAATGCCCATTTATTGGTAACGTGGGTGTAAAGATTATAACCGCCTGTAGTGTGTACCACTCCTTTGGGTTTGCCTGTTGTGCCACTTGTGTAAAGGATGAATAGCATATCTTCACTATCCATCGGTTCGGCTGGACATTCCCCAGAAGCACCTTTTTGCAGGTCATGCCACCAATGGTCTCGCCCAGACTCCATGTGAATTTCTTGGGCAGTACGTTTAACGACTAGGACATTTTCAACGGTAGGGGCACCTGCTGTTAGTGCCTTGTCTACTTGCTCTTTGAGAGGAACAATGGCATCTTTGCGCCAACCTCCATCAGCAGTGACGACTAATTTGGCCGAAGCATCGACCAGGCGGTTTTTTAAGGCATCAGCACTGAATCCACCAAAGACAACTGTATGGGGTGCGCCAATTCTGGCACAGGCTAACATGGCGATCGCTGCTTCAGGAATCATGGGCATATAAATACCGACGCGATCGCCTTTTTGGACTCCCAATTGTTTAAATACATTTGCCATCTGGCAAACTTCCCGATGCAGTTGGGCGTAGGTGAGGGTGCGAGAGTCTCCTGGTTCCCCTTCCCATATTAGGGCTGCTTTATTCCGTCGCCAAGTGGTTAGATGACGGTCTAGACAGTTATAGGAAATGTTAATTTTGCCATTAACAAACCATTTCGCAAAAGGTGGTTGCCAGTCGAGAACTTTGTCCCATTTTTGGAACCAGTCTAATTCTGTTTCAGCTAGTTCTGCCCAAAATCCTTCTGGGTCAGTTCTTGCTTTTTCGTAGAGTTCTTTGTATTGGTCTATACTTTTAATATGGGCTGCTTGGGAAAATTGTTCCGGTGGTTGGAAAAGACGTTTTTCTTCTAGGATTGATTCGATAGTTGATTCTGACATTTGTTTTCTGTATTTATAGTTACTACTAATAATTATTGTGAACCTAAAATAAACATAAGAATCTTTATTTTTTTTAAGCTAGCTTTAAGATTTATCAGGCTAATTTTGCCCTCTTTGCATACCACTTAAAGGTAAATTAGTCAATAGATTTTCATCTATAAAATATTCTCTAGTAATTAATCCCTAATAATGACAATCAAACGCTACAATATAAGTTATGATATAAAACGTTTTTAAAGATTCAGTAAGATGGGTCTTATGCTAGGAGGGTGATTGCAAGCAAGAGAAATCGAGCCTAAGCTAAAACAACTTAGCCGTCTTGCCTGGTCAATCGAACCTGCGTTAGCCCAGAGGTTAGATGAAGTCAGGCGCTGGATTAAGGATATTAGACCAGGGTTACTGACGCAGAAAGGTGTCTTAGTTGGGTTTTTGTTAGAATTAATTAAGGATGGAGAATTTTGGTTAAAATTACAATCTTTAACAAATGAAGAAAGACAATTATTTTTGCAGCACCTTCCATCCCCAGTTATATACTGGTACGAAAATCTTTTTCCAAAATGGTTTAATGAAAATGATCATAAATTTTATATATGGAAACAAAAGTTAAGATCGGGAGAGTTTAATCAAGAAGATGCTGAACTAATAGAATCTGTCGCTCGTCAGATTAAAAGTCGTGATGGTTGTGTTGTACATCGTTATATTGCAGATTTGTCTATGGCAACAGATGTCATTGTGAGTAGTAGCACAGGTAAGCCTCTCTGTGTTCAACTCACTACTATGTCCGGTGAACTTTGTAACGATAAGTATAAAGAATGGAAAGATACATTAAAGCAATGGCAAATTAGACGGGGTATTTTTGTTAGTTATAATCCCGGTCAGGATAGTTCTGTTATTAAATTAGTAAATCTTGTTCTGCATAATAGCAAACATTTAAAGGAGGCTAAATACATTAAATTTTGTTTTAGATAGAAATTCGATCGATTTCTATGAAATCTAGGACTTATAGATATCAATCAAGAAACCGGGTTGTTGACCCTGATTATTTGATATTATACGAACTTTCGTCGAGAAACCTGGTTTCTGCCTAAGTTCTTAAATCTTGATTTGTGAATAAAACTATACATTTTAACAGTAGGCAGCATATATGGTAACAACTAGCACAACTCTGTCAGATAAAGAACGTTTAGAAAAAGTTTGGCAAGCTTTCCAAGCCGCCCAACAGTTACAAGAAGACCGACTAGCTTGGGGTATTAATCATGTCAACCTATATGTCGAAAATGTTGATGGAGATTGGCTGGAAAACTGGGGTGAAGAGGAGGAAGAGGAATTGACTGAAAAGTTAGCGATCAATTCATAAGGTAAAATTTAAGTCAAAAGTCAAAAATAAAAAGTCAAAAACCATAAAGAGACTGTGACCATGACTGAAGTCTAAATTAGCGTTTATTTAACGAAGTCAGAAGTCAGAAGTTTTTTTCTAACGGGGATGTGTAAGCAACCCTCAATTTCTCCTGAAAAGGCGGAGTTTTAGACCCAATTATTTTGATATGATAAACGATCGCCTTCATTATATTTAAGTACATACAGCGGATTTCATCTTAATGTAGTACATCCGCTGTAAATAGACATCCCCAATAATCAAAAATCAAATCAATTATTTCCACCTACTCCCTACTCCCTCTTTTCTGGAGATGTCTAATAGATACCAAATGGGTTATATAAACCGTTTTAGATATTAGATTGAGCTAAAAGTGCCTTATGATGTACTATGTCAATTGATATTATTCGTCTTTTATCCAAATCTGTTGGAACAATAGACTTGAAAATTAGAGACAAGAAAACGAAGATAAGAAACTAACATAAGGCTAACAAAATTAACATGAGACTTGATGAAGCAGTAGAATTTGCAGAAAATCCTGAACCTCGTTGCCCCTGTGTGCTATTGTTGGACACCTCCGCATCAATGACAGGCACACCTATTCAAGCTTTAAATGATGGCTTAGAAACTTTTCGAGATAATTTAATTACTGATGACTTAGCCAAAAAACGAGTAGAGGTTGCCATTATTTCCTTTGACAATCAAGTGAAAATTGTCCAAGAATTTATCACTGCTGACCAATTTGAAAACCCAGTATTGACTGCTCAAGGACAAACTTATATGGGCACTGCCATTCACAAAGCTCTAGATATGATTGCCACCCGGAAGTCAGAATATCGGAATAATGGTATAACTTATTACCGACCTTGGGTATTTTTGATTACTGATGGGGAACCTCAAGGAGAATCAGAAAAAGTGGTCAAGGAAGCAGGCGATCGCATACAGCAAGAAGAAGATAACAAGCACGTTGCCTTTTTTGCGGTTGGTGTGGAAGGAGCAAATATGGATAAGTTGGGGGAAATAGTTCAGAGGACGCCCTTAAAACTGAGAGGACTTGATTTTCGGGAAATGTTTATCTGGTTATCTGCTAGTATGCAGCAAGTTTCCCATTCTAAAGTTGACGAACAAGTAGCACTACCTCCTCCTGGATGGGGAGCAGTTTAATGATGGAAGGAAGAAGGAAGAAAGAAGAAGTTATATAAACAAGAATTGCGCACCCAAACAAGAAACCGGGTTTATTGCCCTGATTATTTCAAATCACGAAATTTCCTTGATCAACCCGGTTTCTGCGTAAGTTCTAACAAATTAACACCTTAGCTATCAGCTTTTTTATTTGATCGGGACTTACGCAACATAACAAAATATACACCATCTGTAGGGGCGAATGGCATTCGCCCCAATACAAATAGCGTGTTGTTTAACAATTTGCGTAAGTCCTGTTGATTTTCCTCTTGCTGTCTCCTTTGAGTGAGTTGGTTACTATAGTTGAAACTGATAATTACAGGACTTACGCACCCAAACAAGAAACCGGGTTTATTACCCTGATTATTTTTCAAGTCACTGCGTCGATCAACCCGGTTTCTGCGTAAGTCCTAAGTTAGTGCAGTGAAGAAGGAAAAGTTAGTAAATTATTAGGTTATGTCAATAGAAGCACAAAGTCAGTGGCGAGTGGTGTCGGTATCGGTTGCAGGTACAAGTCATGAGAAACGAGGAAAACCATGTCAAGATGCACATCATTGGCAGATTTTGCCAGAGGGAATTTTAGTTGCTGCTGTTGCTGATGGTGCAGGTTCGGCAAATTTGGGAGATGTTGGTGCTAAAATAGCTGTTGATGTTGCAGTAGAAACTATTTCTCAACAAAAACTGTTGCCAAAAGATAATATTGGTTGGCAGTTTTTGTTGGTTGATGCTTTGAGGGCAGCGAAAAATGCTGTTTTGTCTGAGTCTCAGGTGAGAGAGGTTGAGGCGCGGGAGTTAGCTGCAACTTTGATTTTGGTAGTGGCAACACCAGAATTAGCTATTGCTGCTCAAGTGGGTGACGGTGCAGCGGTGGTGGGAGATGGAGAGGAGAATATTTTTCCAGTGACAACACCCCAAACTGGAGAACATATTAATGAGACAACTTTTTTGATTTCGGAGCAAGGTGTGGAGACTGCTCAGGTAAAAGTCTGGTTAGGAAAACCTGTTCATTTGGCAATTTTTTCGGATGGGTTGCAAATGTTGGCTTTGAAAATGCCAATGGGGTTGCCTCATAGTCCGTTTTTTTTGCCGTTGTTTAAGTTTATGACGGTGGTTACTGATGAGGAAGAGGCAACTAAGCAGTTGGAGGAATTTTTGCGATCGCCAAAGGTGACAGGAAGAACTGATGATGATTTGACTTTGTTATTGGCACGGTATGGTTGAATTTAGAATTTAGAATTTAGAATTTATCGCAGTTTGGGACTCTATGAGAGAGTGTCCGCTCGTATCGGAGGGTGTAAACCCCAGGGTTAATAACTACAGGAAATTGGTAGTGCGTCAAGGAAGTTTGGGAAGTTTGGGAAGTTTGGGGAGGGTGGGAAGTAGGAGAAATAATTGTAGCTGTATCTTTTTGGGAAGTGTCTGCCTTTCGTGCAAACTTTTTAGTCTCAAAGGCTAAAAAATTTGCACTTTTTTCGCGACCATGTGGGCGCTCAACCGTTATATATCAGTGCTTTTAGATTATATTGGCCAGCTCTACGCGACTTATCCCACACTTTACTGATGCACAACCAGGAAATTTAAGTTTTTTCTGGCTCTTAAACCTTCTGTTGTAGGTAATTACAGCCTTCTTCCTTCTTCCTTACCAAAAAATGAAGTCCAAAGCCTCCCCTTGGATAGCAGGGCTGTTTCATTCTTGGTTAAGGTAGAGGGGGAGCGGGGGAGCAGGGAGCAGGGGAGAATTTTTCACCATTTACACGCTAATTTTCCCCAAAGAATATCGAGCAATAATTTTGGTGAAGAAATGGATTTTTCAGAAATTTCGTTGATTTGACCAAGATGTGAGCAGGGAGCTTTTCCCTACCTCCAACACTAAAAATAGTCAGTTTTTCGTAACTTTTCCCCAAATTTTTATCGACGTGTCCCCAATTCTCATAAATAATCGATTATTTATTTGACGCCTGAAACAGCCCTGCCCTTGGATAGGGGATGAAAAAATATTTAACTCAGTATTTCAAGCCTCCGACTAAGGTCTGAGGTTCACTGATAACTGTTTAGCGTTCCGCACAACTTTCCTATCGGAATGCTACGCAAACGTTAACGCTGCGCGACATGGAAAGCGGAGCAGTCCGTCAGGATAAAGCGCAGCTCCTCCGCAGGAGGCTAACTGAAATGACCCTTATATCATGTCCGGATGTAATGGTATAAATAAAATATTTGGCGATCGAGAGGATAT
>NZ_JBNHEQ010000136.1:173-14700 GCF_050016015.1 Dapis hubbardiae BLCC-M172 | reverse complement strand
AAACCCCTACGATAAAATCTTACAACTGTGTATTGGGAATTTTAGACTATAAATATGTGCAAGTATCAGTTATATAGGAATCAGGAATGAGATGTGAGAAAAACTGTAGGGGTTTGGTTTCCAAATCCCATTATTTTAACTATGCTTTGGAGACCAAAACCCTACGATAAAATCTTACAACCTATTTACTGGAGTTTAGACTAACTATAGCTGATAGCTAAATGCTTACCAAGAGATAATTTCTAATTGGTAATTAGAGATAGTTTTCATTATCCACTATCCATTATTTATTATTCATTATCAATTAAATTAAGTACGGTTTTAACCATAGGTAATTATCCATTATTCATTATCCATTAATAAAAAGTATGTTATCCTAAATAAGCAGAAATTGGTAATAGTTACCGAAAAATAAAGGTATAAAGCCTTCTCTTTCAAGAGAAAAAGCGGTCGTTTGCGGAGCATTCCGTTAGGATGGGATGGATGGGTTACCTAACCATATCCAATCGACCAAGAGAAAAGTGTTAGGATATTTCGTTATATTCAATCCTCTTGATTTTCCTTGAGGTAATTATCCATTATCCATTATCAATTATCAATTAATTAATGATGTGAAACCTAAACTTTTAAACAATCGCTATCGAGTTATACGAGCCATCAGTAGTGGTGGATTTGGGGAAACCTTTTTAGCACAAGATACCCAAATGCCTTCTGGTCGCTACTGCGTAATTAAGCAACTTAAAGTAGTTACAAATAATCCTGATATTTACCAAGAGGTACTACAACGCTTTCAACGAGAGGCGGCCATTTTGGAAGAGTTAGGGGAGACTAATACTCAGATACCTAAATTATATGCTTATTTTAGTGATACAGCAGGTCAATTTTTCTTAATACAAGAATGGATAGAAGGAGAAACTCTGGCAAAAATAGTAGAAACTACAGGCAAAATGACCGATAGTTATGTTCAGAAAATACTGATTAGTTTACTATCTGTTATTAATTATATACATAGTAAAAATATTATTCATCGAGATATTAAGCCGGAAAATATTATTTTGCGTCAAGCAGATGATTTGCCAGTTTTAATAGATTTTGGGGCAGTAAAAGATTCTATTTCTACAGCAATTAATTCTGAAAACAATACACCTGTTTCTCTTATGATTGGTACTCCTGGATATATGGCTTTTGAACAAGCTGCGGGAAGACCAGTTTATGCCAGCGATTTATATAGTTTAGGATTAACAGCTATTTATTTACTCACAGGAAAAGTTCCTCAAGATTTGGAAATGGATTTACAAACAGGAAAGATTATTTGGCAGCAATATACTAATAATTTAACTCCTAAGTTAGCCGGAATTTTAGATAAGGCAATTCAACCTAATATTAGCGATCGCTTTGGTACAGCTAGAGAAATGTTGGAAGCTTTACAGTCTGATTCAATTCAGGTTTTTACCAATGAAATAAAACAGTCATCTCCATCCTTAGTAGTTATCAATAATTATGAGAAAACAACAAGTTTAGATTCACCCATAGATAAATATTTAGAACTACCTTTAACTCAACTATCTATCATTCGCAGAAATTGGCAGAAAACTGCAATTATTAGCAGTGCTATTGGGAGTTGTTTTTTGATTGGTATTTTGCTCAAAAATATCTTGATTAAATCTCCCCAATCAGAATTAGAAATACCAACCTTTCCCACACCACCTACCACAGAATTAGTAACATCAATTTCTCAAACAGAAGCTAAAGAATTAATCCAAACTTGGTTAAATGCAAAAAAAGATATATTTGCTCCTCCCTATAATCAAAAACTTGCTGCTGAATTGACAACAGGACAAGTGTATGATACAATTATGTCCTCAAATGGAGCGATCGCTTGGTTAAAAGAAAACAATGCTTACTATCAGTATGGAGTTCAAAAAATAGACAGTATTGAATATTTTTCAACCCAAGGAAATCAAGCAACTATTCAAGTCAAAATTACCGAAGAATATCAACTATTTAAAAATAAGCAATTAGAAAATCAAAGGTCAGGTTCATCCCAATTAACTGTCATATATAATTTGCAATTTATAGACGGTAAATGGAAAATAGCTGCTTCTAGAGTTATTTAGAGAACAGGGAGTAGATTAACCATACATCCAGATGCTAAATTAGGATGAGGATAAATTCAGTCTCAAAACTAAATTTCGAGGAATTATGTCCAATACTGAAATGAGCAATTGGGATATTTCCCAGCTAAATCGTAGACATTTTATGAAACTGTCTGCTGCTGGCGTTGTCTCTTTAGCAGCGATGGAACTATTACCAGAGGCAACTAAGAGTGGTAGTGCTGATACGGTAAATGGTAACTTTGAAGAAAAGTATCAAATTTTCGTGCCTGTTGAAGCTGCTCGATGGGGTGGAAGTCAAAGTGTTACTTTGCGATCGGGAGATACTATTAAAGTTAAGATTCCCAGGCGACTGAGAGAAAATTCCAAGTTGACAGTTAAAAGGGTCGGTCTTGAAGGAAACGACGTGACTCTAATCTGTCATACTCTTTACGATACCAATGGAACAACTGCTGACAGTATTAACGAGGAAATAAATCAAGCTAACTTTATCAAAAAGGAACTGACGAAAGACCGTTGCCATACCATTTACGAATCTTTGGAAAATGGTAAGTTTGTTCGAGATTTAGTGGCATTAGATTTGCTGGATTATGTAATAGAATCTTCCAAACTAGATGAAGATATTAGCCAACGGTATTCGATCGCTAGTAATAATTCTCGTTTAAAAGGAATAGAAGAGGCGATCGTAGATACCTTGGCAAAATCTAAGTTACGCAAAAAGAGGAAAAAGTCTATCACAGGAACTTTCCAATACATTCGCGCTGGCGAACCAGTTCCAGATTTTGCAGCATTAACAGATTTGAATGCTATTGTTGCGGGTTCTAATCTTCCAGAACAACTGAAGCAACTTTACTTAACGGCAAGTGCTAAATCTAAGGCAGTTACCGTAGACGTTATTATCGTTCAGTTGATTAAGGAAAAACTGAACGGTCAAAAAGAGGATGACTATTTATCGGTTTGGGAGAAAGTTCGCAATGGCGAGAAAATTTCTGACGGAGAGGAAAAAACCTTAGCATCCCTAGATCGATTTATAGAAAATTCTGATATTTCAGAAACCAGCAAAGCGCTTTATTTAGTAGCCAGGGTCTTAGGTGAAAAAGGTGACTCGCAAAAAGATCCTCTTCAGGAAGCGATCGAGAGCAGCAACAAACTCACGGACAAGGAAAAACATATCTATAATCTTGCTTACAGTCTAGCTGTTAAGGGCGAGTCAAATGAACAAACCGAGGCGGAAGTTGTGCAGTATGCAGTAGCTACATTCCACAGAGATTTGAGTGAAGCAGAGGAAAAAGCAGAGGCACAAGACTTTGCTGAATATGTAAAACCTATAGCGGCTAAATTGATGAAATGGCTCATCGCCAAAGCTGACATTCCTCCAAGTTACCAATGGGCTTCTTTTGCACTTGTCGGGCTAGTTACTGAACAGAAAGGATCGGATGTAGCATCGGCAGCAGCAGCATTAGTGCCTACAACAACAAGTGTTCTCAGCGTATTGGGAGTAAAAACGGGAACGGGTGTTGCGATTAGTAGCTTAAGCGGTGGAGCTGCCACCACTGCAACTTTAACTACTTTAGGAGGCGGCTCTGTTGCTGCCGGAGGTTTGGGAATGTTGGGTGGCTTGGTGGTAGTAACTGGTGGTGCTGCCTTAATTGGTGCTACCGGGTTGCTGTCGGTTGCTCTACTAACCCGAATGGACGGAAAAGACTATGTAAACTTGGGAATTGCAGGAACAGTAGGAGTGTTAACCAGTGCAACTGTAGCCCTTGCTGTTTGGACTGGTGCTGGTGCTTTGGGTGTCGCAGGTTCTCTATCGGGGGCAGCAGCGATTACTGCTACCATCTCCGCTCTGGGTGGATTAAGCGTTATGACTGGCGGTGTGGCTTTGATTGCCCTTGGTACTGGCTTTGCTGTTTGGTCGGTTCTCAAAGGCAAAAAGTCAAAGGGCGATATCTTGAAGGAGTTAGAATCTTGTGCTTATATGTTAACGGAACCCAGTGATGACCCCTTGGTTCAGTTCATTCAAAAAAATTTGCCCAAAAAGTATGAACACGAAGACTTCTATCTAGCCCCTGCGATTCCTCTGGACAAGCTTTACAATGCCATGTCTATCTACGGCTATCTCGATCCGGGAGAAAAAATTCTGGCTTTAATAGATACTAGCGGAAATCATAATGCTAAAGACGGCATCTTGCTAACAGATCGCAAAATCCTATCAAGGGCAGCATATTCAAATGCTGAATATGCGAGTTATTCAACATTAAGCTGGTCTGAAATTTTTCAAGTATCTAATACTATGCTAGAGAGCTACAGCGACGCAGCAGAGTTTGCCCGTTTCCTAATAAGACTCCAAGAACAGGTGCAAGGTTAGGCGATCGCTCTAAAAAAGCATACCACCAACGAAACCTGAAAGCAAACTTATATCATCAGAACTTACGCATTATATCATGTTCGGATAATCACTTATAATAAACTTATTGCGACTGGAACGGAGTGGAAGCAAGCAATCTCAGGGGTTTGAGATATCTCTTCCATCTATATCCTAATCATAACTATTCAACCGAACATGATATTAGGTACTAGAAACTAGGGTTTGAGATTGCTATCCGTTCCGGACTGCTCCGCAAACCCTATCGGTTGCTATCGCAAAGCTGTCGCTTTTTCCTGACGGAATGCTCCGCAAACATGTCGCGGAGCGTTAACGGAGTTGTGCGCCAGCTAAACGCAATGACGAAAATATGTTGTACTGCGTAAGTCCTAATCATTTTCGATTAAATATTTACAGCGGTTTTCATTTCAGTCAACCACAGTAGGGACGTTCCATGGAACGTCCCTACAAAGTTTTGTTTGTGACGATGTGGTTTATCAATATGAAAAACGCTGTATTATAATTAGAAGCTCTCGTAGTATTGCTCTAGCCTTATCTGTAGTTAGGGCTAGAGCAATACCACAAACAAAAACTTTTTTATAAGTGATTATCAGAACATAATATTATTCAAAAAAGAATGTTTGGTATGATAACTGATAACTAATAACTGATAACTGAAATGACTAACTACTTATCAACATATTTTTTAGTATCTCATGGTAGTCGCGACCCACGACCAAAGCTAGAATTAAACAAACTAGCTGAACTTTTATCTGGACAAATACCTTTAAGTAAATATTTCAGAAAGCATAATAATATACTAAAATCTCCTGTGATTACTACAGGTGTATTAGAACTTGGACCAAAACCTTTACACCAACAAATAGAGGATTTTTGGGAATATACACGATCGCTCAATATTACTCAAATGCAAATAATACCTTTATTCCTTTTACCCGGAGTTCATGTCACCGAGGATATTCCCGCAGAAATTGAGATATTCCGAGAACGGGTAAAAGCGAGTGCTACTTTAGATATAGTTTTGCAGCAACAAAAGAGCAACTTAAAGCTTGCAAATCAATTAGAACTTACGCAGAAACCGGGTTTATCCAGGAAATTTCCAGAATTGAAAGACAATAAACACGGAAATAAACCCGGTTTATTGTTTGAAGAAATTAATACCCCTGTTAAAATCAATTTGTCTCCTTATATTGGTTCCCATCCAAAAATGGCAAGTCTACTAGCAACTAAAATAACTTCTGTGAGTGCTGACGCTTGGGTACTTATTTCTCATGGTAGTCGTCGCTCCGGTGGTAATAATGTTGTGGAAAAAATATCCCAGTCACTCGCCAGTAGTTGCCAAGTTTTAGTGTCTACTGCTTATTGGTCTGTTCCTCCTGACCTCAAGTCTAGGATTGAGATATTAGTTAAACAGGGATATCGAAAAATTGGAATTTTACCTTACTTTCTGTTTAATGGGGGTATTACTGATGCGATCGCCGATAGGGTTAATCAACTATCTCAAATATATCCTAATATTAAGTTTCATCTGACTACTCCTCTTGGAGCAACAGAGGAGTTAGCAGAGTTGGTTTCAGATTTGCTCGAAAGCGGTTACAGCAGTTTTCACGTCAATGAACCACATTAAAAAAATAATAACCCAGTAGTGGACTGTTTCATCTAAAATGGTGCGTTACATTATTGGGGGGCGGGTTTCTACAGATGGAATAAACCCGCCCCTACTATTGCACAATAGTAGCTAAAACAATCCAGTAGTAGACTGACACAACTAAAATGGTGCGTATTTATTTTGGGGCGGGTTTATTCCATATAATATTTAAACTCGTTAATTTAACGTAGAAACCCGCCCCTACTATTGCACAATAGTAGCTAAAACAATCCAGTAGTGGACTGTTTCATCTAAAATGGTGCGTATTTATTTTGGGGCGGGTTTATTCCATATAATGTTTAAACTCGTTAATTTAACGTAGAAACCCGCCCCTACTATTGCACAATAGTAGATGAAACAGTTTAGTAGTAGACTGACACAACAATTTAACGAGGGAACCCGCCCCTACTATTGCACTATTTAAGGTGTGTCACCCTACTACAATTTTGCTCAGAAACCTGGTTTTTCCTAAATGTATATTATGAAAACAGCAATTTATCCGAAAAACCCGGTTTCTTTGCGTGTAAGACAAGATAGTTGTCATTATCAATTATCAATTATCCATTATCCATTATTAGTTATTCCCGAATTATATGAAATCATCTATACCAACAGAAACAGACCTAGTGTTAATAGGAGGCGGTCATAGTCATGCGATCGCTATCCGCAAATTTGCTATGAACCCCATACCAGGAGTTAGACTAACCCTCATCACAGATGTATATCACACTCCCTACTCTGGAATGTTGCCTGGATATGTGGCAGGTTTATACAACTTCGACCAATGTCACATCGACTTGCGTCCCCTCGCCAAATTTGCTGGCGCTAGAATATTTGTAGACCGTGCTATAGGTCTAGACCTGGAGAAAAATCAGGTACTCTGTGCTAACCGCCCCCCTGTAAATTTTGATTTACTTTCCATTGATATTGGTAGCACTCCCGCTAGTTTGACTGTACCCGGTGCAACAGAATATGCTATTGCGGTCAAACCTATATCAAAATTTCTCACCTATTGGCATCATATCACGACAATGGTTTCGGAGTCTCCCACACAGAAAATGCGGATCGGAATAGTCGGTGGTGGTGCGGGGGGAGTAGAATTGGCTTTTGCAGTGGAAAGTCATCTCCATCAGATTTATCGCAATGCTAAACAACCTACTGATAATTTGTCATTGCATTTATTTCAGCGGGCAACGAGACTATTACCTGAGCGTCATCGTTGGGTAGGAAAGGAAGTTGAGAAAATTTTGAAAAGTCGCGGTGTGGTATTGCATTTAGAGGAAAATGTTGGGGAGGTGGAAAACACAGATTTTTCCACGGATGCGGGGATGAATTATGGAAAAACTCAGGCAACAAGCGATAGTAATTTTGCCACGGATAGTGACACTGATTTTGACACGGATGAACGGATTAATTATAGGAAAACTCAACCAACAAGCGATAGTGGTTTTGCCACGGATGAACGGATGAATTATGGTAAAACTCAACCAACAAGCGATAGTGGTTTTGCCACGGATGAACGGATGAATGCTGACAATGATTCTGCTACAGATGCAAGGATGAATGAAACGCCTCATTCTTCCTACTCTACTCCCAAAATTATTCGTTGTGATTCAGGTTTGGCAGTAGAATGCGATATTCTGTTTTGGGTGACTCAAGCATCGGCAGCACCTTGGTTACAACAAGCAGGTTTGGCAACAGATGCCAGAGGTTTTATTTTAGTCAATGATAAATTACAGTCTATTTCTCATCCCCAAGTTTTTGCAGCAGGGGATGTGGCAACAATGGTTAATCATTCTCGCCCTAAAGCTGGTGTGTTTGCAGTGCGACAGGGAAAACCTCTGTTTGAAAATCTCCAACGCGCTCTCCTGGGAAAACCGCTCAAGTCATTTATACCTCAGAAAAAGTTCTTGATTTTGATTGGCACTGGTGACGAACGGGCGATCGCTTCCCGTGGCAGAATAGGTGTTGGTCCCTATCAGTTTCTGTGGCGTTGGAAAGACCGCATTGACCGTAAATTTATGGATAAATTCTCTAATCTGACAATGGAAAGCAGAATGGAGAAAGCAGAAGGCAAAAAGAAAGATTTCCCGATGCACTGTGCTGGTTGTGGAGCAAAAGTTGGTAGTCGGGTTTTGGAGAATGTGCTGCACAAAATTCCACAGGAAATACAAAGGGATGATATTTTGATTGGTATAGATACGGCTGATGATGCTGCGGTGGTTAGGGTGCCAACTGATAAAGTGATGGTCCAAACGATAGATTATTTTCGGGGGTTGGTGGATGACCCCTATTTGTTGGGAAAAATTACAGCTAATCATTGTTTGAGCGATTTATTTGCTATGGGAGCGATGCCTCAAAGTGGATTAGCGATCGCTACTATTCCCTACGCTGCTCCGACTAAACAGGAGGATAGTTTATATCAATTGTTATTGGGAGCAACGGAAGTTTTGAATCAAGCGGGTGCTGTATTGATGGGTGGTCATACAACAGAGGGAGAGGAACTTGCTTTTGGTCTCACCTGTAATGGTTTAGCATCACCAGAAAAACTATTGTACAATAGAGGGATGCAACCGGGAGATGTGCTGATATTAACCAAAGCTTTGGGAACAGGAACATTATTTGCTGCGGATATGCGTCTCAAAGCAAGGGGACGTTGGATTGAAAGTGCTATTAAATCAATGTTGGTTTCTAATCAGAATGCTGCCCAGTCGTTATTAGAGTATGGTGCGACTGCTTGTACCGATGTAACTGGATTTGGATTAGTCGGACATTTGTTGGAAATGCTGAAAGGGCAAAAAGTAAGTGTGGAATTGGATATGGAAGCTATTCCTGTTTTGCCAGGAGTAACTGAAACTTTGGCAAAAGGTATTTTTAGTTCTCTGTATCCAGAAAATCTGCAACTATCTGCATCAATTGAAAATCGGGAACAGGGGAGTCTGCATTCTGTTTATCCGTTGTTGTTTGACCCGCAAACTTCTGGTGGGTTGCTTGCTACGGTGCCTGCTGAGTCGTCGAGTGCTTGTTTGAATGCGCTGCAACAGGAATATTCTGAAAGTAGGGTTATTGGGCGAGTGTTATTGTTAGAGACTAGAATGCTGCCCATTAAAATTAATTTTTGACCAAGAAATAAGGTACTGAAACTAGAGGTACTGATAACTGATAATATGATGTGATCTCAGATTTAGATAATTACTATACCCAAGTCATTGCGACTGGAACGGAGTGAAAGGAAGCAATCTCCGCGCACCCCTGAGATGGCTTCCTTTCGTCGCTGCGGACGACTGTTCAATCGGATTCTATTTAACTCTCTAATGATCTAATTATATCAAATCCGGTTAAACAGTTATAGATTCCTTAAGTCAGGAGGAGTCAGAAGTCAGGAGTTAGTAGGAAAGAGAATTACAAAGATTTAGTAGTTATAATTATTGGAGATTTTTTTATGTCCAATCAAACGAATTTGATATTATAGTCATTCTGAATAAGACTGGGACGAGTGTTTCTTTCCTTGAAAGGGTTTCAGCCAAAAAAGTGTTTCATCCTTATTTGAAATGACTATATCAATTATCCATTATCCATTATCCATTATTAATTATTAATTACCAAGGACTACCAACCATAGTAAACCCCGCCCAATAATAAGGATGAGATAAATCTTGATTATCAAACTCCCCTAAAGCTGAGAAATTGTTCGTTAAAATCTGTTCCGAAATAATTAGAATATTCGTTGGTACGAGTTTGTTCTAACATGGTTATTACTTGGTTGGAATCCGTGGCAACTGTAAGAGGATTGGTATTAGGAGTATCAATTATTTTTAAGATTTGTTGGGTGTCGGTGGTACTATTAATGGATGATTCTGTTTGTGATTCGGCAGTTGTTGTGTTGGCTGTTTGGTTATTGTTACTAGGGGTTACTGTGGAAATTATTTCGGAAGTTGTAGTTGTTGAAAAAGTGTTGTTTTCTTGGGAGTTTGTGGTATTATTAGTATTTTGATTTGTTCCTTCATTCTGAAGATTGAGAGATTCATTTGTGGGAATAAAGTTATTAGTATTTGGGGAATTACTCTGAGTAGGAATTTCTGCTGTAACAGTGTTGCTCGTATCAGTATTAGTATTAATAATTGTTTCAGTTCCATTAATAGCTTGTACTGTTTGAGTACCTATATTGATTTGCTCGGCTGTATTTTCAACAGTGGCATTTCCATTAATAGCTTGTACTGTTTGAGTACCTATATTGATTTGCTCGGCTGTATTTTCAACAGTGGCATTTCCATTAGTTGCTTGTACTGTTTGAGTACCTATATTGATTTGCTCGGCTGTATTTTCAACAGTGGCATTTCCATTAGTTGCTTGTACTGTTTGAGTACCTATATTGATTTGCTCGGCTGTATTTTCAACAGTAGCATTTCCATTATTTACTTGTACTGTTTGAGACCCAATATTGATTTGCTCGGCTGTATTTTCAACAGTGGCATTTCCATTATTTACTTGTACTGTTTGAGACTCAACATCAAGATTACCATCTACTTGATTATTAATCTCCCCATCTCCATTCGTTGCTTGTACTGTTTGAGACTCAGCGTTTAAACTTCCTCCGATGTTAGTATCAATTTGAGCATCTCCATCTCCAGAGATTACAGTTTGGTCTTCACTTGTTACATCTTCCGTTGCGTCTATATCAATACCTCCTGCTTCTCCTTCTGAAGCAATTGAGTTTAAGTCGAGAGTAGTGATGGAACCGTCAGTTGCCTCTAGTTGGAGAATACCTGCACTGGTAGTACCTAAAGAGCTTAAGTTTCCTGTGGTTATTTGACTGCCATTAATTATGATGTTGCCACTAGGGCCGTCTGCTTGTGTCTCAACATTTCCTGTTTCTACTGTTGCTGTGCTACTCTGAATTATCAAATTACCACTTTCTGTCATACCGAAGGATGAGACATCTGCTAATGTTACACTTTCTGGAGCGTTAACTTCTACGTTTCCTCCTCTTCCTTGATTTGAGAATGAGTCAATATCACCACTTGAATTAATCTCACCTATTTCACTATTTACTGTGATATCACCTCCTTCTTTCATTCCTTCTGAACGAATACCACTAATATTAATACTACCTGGGGAGTTGAGGTTGACATCTCCTGCTATTCCTTCTTCTGAATATGTATTTAATGCTCCTGCTGCATCTATACTATTTTCACTCCGACTGTTGATGGTAATATTTCCTCCCTGCTCCATTCCTTGAGACAAAATTGTGTCTGTATGAATATGCCCTGCTGCTGTCAGATTAACATTTCCGGCGGTGCCTTTTTCGGAGAATGTTTCTATGGCTTGGGTGGCGGTAATTTCTCCCTCTTGACTAATAATTTCAATGTTTCCGCCTGTGGTGGGTTTTGAGTCGTTGAGGGCGCTTGCTTCTAATTTGCCTGTGGTAATATTTTCTCTAGCGTTGAGACTTATATTTCCTGTGCCGTCTGGGGAACGGGAGTTTATGGTTCCGGCAGTGGTGTCTATTCTGCTGTTGTTGCTGTTGAGGGTGATGTTTCTTGCTGTTCCTTTGGTTGCTGTTCCTTGGGGTTGGGGGATGAGGGTGAAGTTGTTGTTATTGTTAAATTCTTGTCTTTGTCTGACAAAACCTGATGCTAGATCAATTTTACCTGTTTCTATTGCGCCATCTGCAGTAATATCAATTTTTCCTGTGTCGCCTTCGTCTGCACCAGAAAATATTCTGGCAGTAGTAGTGTTAATATTGTTTCCTGCTTCAAGAATAATATCTCCCCCTTTACCTCTCCTGATATCCCCATCTCCCCTACTCCCCCGCTCCTCTACTCCCCCTCTCCCTTGCTCCTCTGGTGGTTCGGATGCGGAAATAATATTACTGTTTTCTGCAATATTAATGTCGCCTCCTGCTTGGAGGGTAATTTTTCCTCCGTCCGCGTCGGCGAAGGTGTAGATGTTGGTGGTAGTAATATTTCCTTGGGGTGCAGTGAGGTTAAGATTGCCTGCGTCGCCTCCTCCTGAATAGTTAGCAAGAAAGTCTCCATTGCTGGTGTCAATATTTCCGGTTTCTGATGTAATAGTAATTTCACCGCCTTGTTGTTGTCCGTGGGAACTAATAGTATTAGTGTTAATGTCTGTTTCTGCTTGGAGGGTGACGTTTCCGGCGTTTGCTCCTTGGGAAAATGATTGAATTGTTTGGGTGGCGTTTATTTCTCCTTGTTGGCTGGTAATACTAATGTTGCCTCCGTCGGCGGTTTGGGTATTACTGCTTGCTTCGGAGGTAATAATTCCTGTGGTGATGTTGTTTTCGGCTGCGATGTTAATTTCTCCTGCATTTCCAGCATCGGTGCTTTTGGCGGAAATGATACTATTGGGAGCTGTCATTTCTCCGGTGTTGATAATGATAGTGCCTCCATCTCCTCTGCCTTTGGTTTCTGTTAATATTTGACCTTCTAGTTGGAATGTTTGGCTAGGGTTAATGTTGATGGTGCCTCCTTTTCCGCTGTCGGATGTGGATGCCGATATGGTTGTGTTTTCGGCTATTGTCAGGTTTTCGGTTTCGATGTTAATAGTACCTGCGTCTCCACTATCTGTAGCTTCCACTGAGATAAAGCCTTCTCCTAAAATGTTTATATTTTCTGGTGCAAATATATTGATATTGCCTCCGTCTCCTATGGAAGTGGTGCGAGCAGATATGAAACCTTGTTCTGTGAAAGTAATATTGATATCTGAGTCAAATTCCCCTACTCCCCTACTCCCTATCTCCCCTACTCCCCTACTCCCCCGCTCCCCTACTTCCCTATACGGATTAATACTCAGGGTACCGGCGGGAGAATTTCCTGCTGTTTCGGCAAATATTCCGAGTTTTCCTGTGATTTCTAGTTCGTTGGCGTTGATGGTAATATTTCCGCCTGCTTCTGTGTTGGTGGCTTTTTCTCTGGCGGTGGCACTAATTTGGGCATTTTCGCCGATGGTGAGTTGTTGGGTGGTTATTTCTATGTCTCCTGCTTTTCCGGCGCTATTGGTTTCGGTGGTGAGACTTGTGCCTTTTTCTAGGGTGAAGTCTGTGGTGTTGATGTTGATTTGGCCTGCGTTGCCTTTGTCTTCTGTGGAGGCAGATATAGCTACTCCGTCGGATATTCTCAGGTTTTCTGTTTGGATGTCGATACTTCCGGCGTTGCCTGTGCCTGATGTTTCTACGGCGATGAAGCCTTCTCCTGAGATGTCGATGTTTTCTGGGGCGGTGATGAATATGTTGCCTCCGTTGCCTTCGGAGGAGGTGGAGGCAGAAATGAAGCCATCGTTGCTGAAAGTAATATTTAAGTCTGGGTTGTTTTTGTAGGGTGAAAGGCTGAGAGTTCCTGCGTTGGCGGTAGCTTCGGTTTCGGCGAATATTCCGAGTTTGCCTGTGATGTTTAGTTCGTTGGTGTTGATGGTGATGTTGCCTCCGTCTCCGTCGCTGGTTGAGCCTATTACTACTGTGGCGCTAATTTGGGCACCTTGGCCGATGTCTACGGTTGGGGCTTGGATGCTTATGGAGCCTGGGTTGCCTGCGCCTGTGGTTTCTGTGATGAGGCTGGTGTCTTGATCTAGGTTGAGGTTGTTGGCAAGGATGTTTATTGTGCCTGCGTTGCCTGCATTTTCTCTGCCTTGGGTGCTGGCTTGGAGTTGGCTGTTGTTGGTGAGTTGGATATTTTGGTCAGTTTCGAGGGTGATGGTGCCGGCATCTCCTTGGCCGTTGGTGGTGCTGAGAATGTCGGTGTTATTGAGGGTGATGTTACCGAGGCTGTAGATGTTGACATTTCCGGCGGGTTGGTTGCCTTTGGTGTCGCTTTCGATGATGACGTTGTTGAGGTTGAGGTTGCCATTGCTGATGATGGAGACTGGGCCTGATTGGCCTTGGGTGGCTCCTACCTCTATTTGTATTGTTCTCCGCTCACTAAGTTTTATACTTACTTGTTTACTGGTAATAATAGATAAGTCACTTAGTTCAAGGTTTCCTTGTGGTTGACTTTCTATTGTGACTTCCCCTGATTTTCCGTGTGAAGATAGGGTGAGTATTTCTGCGTTGCTGAGGTTGTTGGTGGTGATGTTAACTTCTCCACCATTTCCGGAGCCGTTTCTTCCTACTGAGAATGTTATGATTACTAATTGTTGTGTATCTCCATATTCTGGAGGGTTGAATTTTATTGTGTCTGCATTCAGAGATATCGCTCCCCCATTTCCTGAGTTGCCATTATAGGAAAAGGACATGGAATTGAGCCATTCTGTAGTGATATCACCAGTCTGAGTCGAGATAGTTATTTCACCCCCATTACCTTCATACGAATTGGAATTGAGCCATTCTGTAGTGATATCACCAGTCTGAGTCGAGATAGTTATTTC
>NZ_JBNHEQ010000136.1:0-73 GCF_050016015.1 Dapis hubbardiae BLCC-M172 | reverse complement strand
AATTGGAATTGAGCCATTCTGTAGTGATATCACCAGTCTGAGTCGAGATAGTTATATCTCCCCCATCCCCTCT
>NZ_JBNHEQ010000135.1:0-6227 GCF_050016015.1 Dapis hubbardiae BLCC-M172 | reverse complement strand
GATAATGGATAATGGATAATTGATAATGGATAATGGATAATTGATAATGGATAATTGATAATTGATAATTACCTCTACCTAAAAGGAAGATGATTGAATAAGCGGATTAAAACCCCCAAAAAAGGGCATCACTAATTTTTCAAACTCTTGTGGGGGATTTAAACCCTTGGATTTTTAGCTGATAAGCTAAATGATGATAGGTAATAGCTAGTTAAAAATTAATAATTAATAATCACCTCTTCTGAAAAATAAGAGGATTAGTCAAAAATAATTTTCTTGTTCTCTTGGTCGATTGGATATGGCGTTTTCGGCTAAGAGCCGACATGAAACGCTGCGCGACATGTAACGCGTAGCGTCCCGGAGGGAATGGAGACCTCCCCATCCCATCCTAAGGTCATGCTCCGCAAACGACCGCTTTTTTGTCATTGAAAGGAGACGCTTTAAAGCTTAATTATTCGGTAAAAGAAATAACTTAACTAGGAAATGGAAAAATCTTTTAAACAATCATCTTATACCTTCAGTCCTAACTTCCTAATGCAAAACTTACAGGAATACAAAAATAATCTATTTTAATTAGGTAAAATCTGCCAAATTACTCTACCCTATAACTTAAAATAGAAACTATCCTATTAAATTATTCATTATCTATAGGACTTACACAAAGATAATGTATATAGCGTCAAAAACTATAACGTTATAGTTTTTGACTCTATATCTATATTATATACTACCTCTGCGTAAGTCCCGATCTAATAAGTACCAGGACATAAATAAATATCACTGTGTTAAGAACGATTAACTAAGCTGAAACTCCTTCTATGTTGACTGTTACAGTATTTTGTCTTCCATAACTTCACAGTTAAATTTAATTTTGTCCAACCACTTTAGGATTTACGCAAATACCATGTATATAGTGTTCAAAACTATAACGTTATAGTTTTTTGCATCTACATATAGTACCTCTGCGTAAGTCCTATACTTAAAGAAAAATTAACACTTAAGGAAAAACAAAAATATGACTACACCAATTGTTGCCTTACAACAACCAAAAGATATCTCCCTAGGAGAAATAGAAGAAGAACTAAGTAAAATCTGGCTAAGTCAAAATCAAGGCAAAGCAACTTCCATTGCTACTAGAGCAGCCACCTTTAGCATGGTAGTTTATGAACCAGAAGAATTTCAACAATTGCTAGGGGGGCTAGGATTCTATGATGGTCCAATTGATGGGATTCATGGGCCACAAACCCGGAATGGGGTTAAAGAAGCACAAAAAGCTTATCAACTGCCAATTACAGGTAGAGTAGACCCCGAAACCCTCGCCAAATTGCGGGAAGAATTTGCAAAACAACCAGAAGACCGTCAAAAAGTCACAAATATAAATCTCAGGGGTTTTAGTATGGCAGATGCGATCGCCACTCAAAACCCCAGTCGCGTTATGACCCTATGTCCAACTATTGGGGAAGAAGATACAGGAGTTACAGCTCAAGTATCTGCCTATTGTCCAATTCAGAAGCAAAGTAGTTCTAATTTAGTTTGCAGTGAATATGTCACCCTGCGGGGCACAAAATTAGCCATGCAAAGGGTAGATGAAACAGTAAAATCATTAATGATTCCAGATTTACCGAAATTTGTCTGGTGGAAAGCGACCCCCAACACAGAGCAGCAATTATTTCGTAGTTTGTGTGAGGCGAGCAACTGTATAATTATGGACTCCTGCTATTTTTCCGACCCTGAATCAGAATTTTTAAAGATGCAGGAGTTGATTGAAAACGAAACCTATATTGCTGACCTTAACTGGCATCGTCTATCTGCTTGGCAAGAATTAATTGCTGCAACTTTTGACCCTCCAAAACGACGAGCAGCTTTATGGGAAGTTGATACTATTACTCTTGACTATGAGAAAGGAAATGCTGCTCAAGCGCTAATGTTTTTAGGTTGGTTTGCTAGTCGTCTGGATTGGAAACCAGTTTCTTATACAGAATTAGGTGGTGATTATGATATTACCCATATAAAATTTACTGGGCATAACAATCAAGAAATTTTGGCTGAGTTAGCAGCTATTCCTACTGCTGACTTTGGTGAAATTCCTGGAGATTTAGTTGGTTTACGTTTAGGTTCGAGTAATTCAGATGCTGATGTTGATTGTTGCACAATTTTGTGTTCTGAAACTACTGGTTGTATGCGGTTAGAGTCTGGTGGTAAGGCGCAGTCTTGTTTGACTGAGCAAGTAACAGCATTAACCGATCAGAAAGCAGAAGCTTTGATGGCACAACAGTTACAACGTTGGGGTCGGGATGTTTTGTATGAGGAGAGTTTAGCATTGACAGCACAAATGCTGCAGTTAAGAAAATAGGGAATTTAGAATTTAGAATTTAGAATTTAGAATTCAGCAAAACTTGTAGTAGAGTGACACACTTAAAATAGTGCAATAGTAGGGGTGGGTTTCCCCGTTAAATTAATGAGCTTTCACCTAAAGTTAGATAAACTCGCCCCCCAATGATGTAACGCACCCTGGAATATGTGTTGGTCTAGTAGGGTGCGTATTTACGGCTTAAATTCAGACTAGGAAAGGGATTTAGAAATCTGTCGTAACGCATCATTTTAGCTTTGTCCGTCCACTACAAATTTTGCTGATACCATTTATTAAGAGTAATACTATACTGGCAAAGTGCTAAAATCACTATGAAAATAACAAATATTACATGAATGATGGTCAGGTGCTATATATAGGGTGTAAAAACTAGAACATTTGAGTTTATGACTCTATATATATGGTATAGTGTTTCATTAATTGATAATTGATAATTGATAATTGATAATTGATAATTACCTCTCCCTTTTAGGGAGAGGATTGACGAATAAGGAAAAGATTTATTTCTCTTGGTTGATTAGATATGGCGTTTGCTAGCGCAAAGCTCCGCTTTATATGTCGCGCAGCCAAACGCGTAGCGTCCCGGAGGGAACGGAAACCCGAAGAATGCAGAGCCGCTCCGCTTTATATGTCGCGCAGCCAAACGCCATCTCATCCTGACGGACTGCTCCGCAAACGACCGCTTTTTCCCCTTGAAAGGGGAGGCTTCAAGGCGTGAATGATCTAATTATTTAATTGTTTAATTATTAATTATTTCGGTAAGTCCTATATTATTAAAGACTTAGATCGCGTCATTTGAGTTATCAGTTGTCAAATAGTATTGACAGGACTGAGGCATTTTGGAGTCCTAAACACTACATATCTATAACGTTATAGTTTTTGAACCCTATATGTAGTGTCTAGTGTGTAATATAAAATCCGGTTATACAGTAATCGCATCTATACTTTCTCTTAATACAGATTTTCTAGCGTGGGCGAATTTAAAAATTCATGCTCTAAATCTTTTCTTTCTCCTGACTCCTGACTCCTAGAGCGATACGATAAGTATTTAACCGGATTCTATATAAGTCCTGATGGAGAAATAGAAATTTCAAAGTTGAGATAACTATGAAAATAACAAATATTACATGAATGAAGCCAAGCTACTATATATAGAGTGTGAAAACTATAACGTTGGAGTTTATGGCACTATATATTGTCTGGTGCGTCATTCCTATATTATTAAAGACTTAAATAGCGTCATTTGAGTTATCAGTTGTCAAATACTATTTAGAAATAGAAATTTCAAATATAACAAAGTTTTTGATAATTATTGGTATGACATATATTTAGTGGTGCCCTGCGACGGATTATTAAATACCTTTCATAGTCTGAATTTAAGCCGTAAATACGCACCCTACAAATTTTCTACAAATTTTCCTTTTTTAAAATTGGTATAAACTAATGAATGAAGTTCGTAAATGGCTAAGAAGTCTTTCCACGAAAAATAAAAAAACTGCGATTAAAACCAAAATTAGAGAATTATTAGAAACAGGAAATTTTCCTGAGTTATATCAATATTTAACAGATTTTCATTTTATTAAAGCTAAAATTGAAGCTGCTCAAACCCTGGAATTAATAGCAGATTATGACTTAGCACTAAATTCACCACAATCATCAAATCTAACAGCAGAACAAACAAAAAATCTGAGATTAATTCAAGCAGTAATTCGTGTTTCAGAACATATTCTGAAAAAAGATAAAAAACAATTAGTAGAACAACTATGGAGTCGTTTAGTAGATATCGAACATCCAGATATTAAAAATTTACTGACACAAGCAAAAAAAAGTAGAAGAAATCCTTGGTTGCGTCCTTTAACTTCTAGTTTCGCACCTCCTGATTCTGAATTAATTCGGACTATTAATCCTCACGATAGACCAATAATAGCTTTAACTATTACTCCTGATGAAAAACAAATAATTTCTGGTGCTAATGATGGCACAATTAAAGTTTTTAATCTAGCAAATGCAGCAGAAATATTAACTTTTACAGGTCATACAAAAACTATCAATTCATTAGCAGTTACTTCAGACCAAAAATTACTTATTTCAGCTTCGGAAGATACGACAATAAAAATTTGGGATTTAGTCGCAAAAACTGAAAAAATTACCCTAAATTTACATTCAGAAGCAGTTACTTCAGTAGTTATTACACCAGATGACAAAGAATTAATTTCCTCTTCTAATAACGGTGCTATTAATATCTATGACTTAGAAAAAAATCGAGATGTTTTGACTATGAAAGCCCATAAAGCAGAAGTCACATCTGTCACCCTAACACCAAATGGAGAAGAAATTGTTTCAACTTCTAATGACAAAACTATTAAAGTTTGGAACAGGAAAAAAAGAAAATTAATAACGACAATTCATGGTCATAATGCTGAAATTCTTGGTGCTATAGTTACACCAGATGGTAAGCAGGTTATTGCTCATGATGTAGATGGAGTATGGGATGTTTTTTACGGAGAAATTTTCGTTTGGGATTGGAAAACTGGAGAGAGAATATTTGTCTTATCTGGTCACGACGATGCTGTTGATTCTCTAGCGGTAACTCCCGATAATAAATATTTATTTTCTGGGGATAGTCAGGGAATAATTAAAGTCTGGAATTTAGAAACTGGAAAGGAAATTTATACCTTCAGAGACCATAGTAGTTGTGTCAATAAAATAATAATTACAACTGATGCTAAACAAGCAATTTCCTGTAGCACTGACGGAACTATTAAAGTTTGGGATTTAACCAAAATTTTAGGGGAAGAAAAATCAAATTATTCTCAGATTAGTCATTGCAACGAGATACATACTATTGCTATTACTCCTAATAGTAGATGGGCGATTTCCGGTGGTTGTGAAATGATAGTAAAAGTCTGGGATTTAACAAATTTTCGTGAAGTTTTTGATTTAGAAACAGGAAATGGAGAACCGATACATTCTTTAGCAGTAACTCCCGATTGCAAAGAGGTATTAGTGGGTTGTGGTGGTTCATTACCTAGTGGTAAAAAACGAACTATTAAATTTTTTAATCGCAAAACCAGAGAGCAAATACTGGAATTTTTAGCTCCTGTTAATTTGGGAAAATTTATCACAATAGCTCCAGATGGTAAGACTTTTATTTCTGGATATTGGAGAGATTTTGGAACAACTATTTGGGATTTGGAATTAAAGGAAGAAATTGGTTATTTGGGAAGGCATGAAGAGGAGGTATTATGTTTAGCAATAACTCCTGATGGTCAGAAGGTAATTTCTGGTTCATATGATAGAACTGTTATAGTTTGGAATTTACAAACAAAAGAAAGAATTTTGACTTTGAATGCTGGTTTAGGTTCAGTTTATTCAGTAGCAGTAACTCCTGATAATAAGTATATTATTTCCGGTTATTATCATGGGGAAATTATGATTTGGGATTTGACAACTGGCGAACAAGTTGCTATGTTAAAAGGTCATCATAAATATGTTTTAGAGGTTATCCCACTGCCAAATAATCGAATTATTTCTGCTTCCTTAGATGGAACTCTAAAATTGTGGAATTTAAACAACCAGAAAGCGATCGCTACTTTTTATGGAAATAGTGGGTTTCTATGTTGTGCTGCTACAGCAAATGGAGAAATAATTATTGCTGGCGATAATTTTGGGAAATTACATTTTTTGACGTTAGAAAATTGATTTGGCCAACTTGTTGAGAGAGACTTTCACGCTCCGGACTTACGCACCAGACAATACAGATAGTGTTCAAAACTATAACGTTATAGTTTTTAAACTCTATATAGAAGCCCTAACAGTATCTCCAAGAAATAGGTTCTGGTGGAGAATTAATTGA
>NZ_JBNHEQ010000134.1:0-11201 GCF_050016015.1 Dapis hubbardiae BLCC-M172 | reverse complement strand
TTTCTGAACCAGTAGGAGACATAATTAATAGCTCTCCAAATTTATTAGTTTCTATGCGTAAATCTCGATTAATTTGACAGAATTCAAAAAATTGTTCCTCTGTCATTTTTAAATCTGGAAGCATTTGTAAAATAATCGGTTCTTCAAGCATATTTTTCCTCCTAATAAGCATTCAGCTTTTCAATGCAATAACTTACTAAAATTAGCTAGTTATCTTCTAAGATAAGAAGTTAATAAATCATCGCTGACTGCTGACTGCTGATAAAATAATTAAGGATTAAGAAGAAAACTTATAACTCTTAATCCTTAACTACATTATTATAAATTTATTTATTAGGTTGAGGAGTCATCCGCAAATATGGCTTAACTTCTGTGTAACCTTTGGGGAATTTTTCTTTCAATACTTCGGGGTCTTTTAGAGAAGGAACAATTACACAATCATCTCCATCTTTCCAATTTACAGGAGTAGCAACTTGATAGTTATCTGTTAATTGTAAAGAGTCAATTACTCTGAGAATTTCATCAAAGTTACGACCTGTACTTGCAGGATAAGTAATAGAAAGACGGAGTTTCTTTTGAGGGTCGATAATAAAAACAGTACGAATTGTCAGATTATTTAAGGAGTTCGGATGAATCATATCGTACAGGTCAGAAACCTTTTTATCTGGATCTGCTAAGATGGGATAATTAACAGTTGTGCTTTGGGTTTCATTGATATCTCCAATCCAACCTTTGTGAGATTCTGCGTCATCTACACTTAGAGCAATAACTTTAACTCCACGTTTGTCAAATTCTGGTTTGAGTCTGGAAACTGTTCCTAATTCTGTGGTGCAAACAGGAGTAAAATCAGCAGGGTGAGAAAATAACACTACCCAACTATCGCCCGCCCAATCAAAAAAGTTAATTTCCCCTTCAGAGGAATTTTGAGTAAAGTTGGGTACTTCGTCACCTAGTCTTAAGGCCATAGCTTAACTTCCTATATTGTTTACTGTGAACAATTTTCATATTTTCATTCTATAGGAACTTAAGCTTTTAACTTTAGATATTCTTAAAAATTCGGTTAAATATAGGTTAAGTTTAAAATTATGCAATTTGTGTTATGAACCAGCAGCTATGTTTCAAATTCTTTACTTCGTAATTCATGCTATACAGCCATTTTTAGTTCCTCTCTGTTTTTTATTTGCTTGGGGATTGATTATTTTAACAGTTTGGAGTATAATTGGCGCGATCGCTGATTCAGTCCGCCGCGCTCAAAAGATGCACAATATTCCTTGTGCTAATTGTCTATTTTTTACTGGAGATTATCATCTGAAATGTCCTGTACAGCCTAAAGTTGCTCTTTCGGAAAAAGCAATTAATTGTATTGACTATAGACCTAAATTTGTGAGTTGGTACGATAAGGTTAATTCCGAATTAAAGGAGAATTAGTTACCTGTCAATTTTGAAATGATGGTTTTAGACAATACCGATAAGGAAAGTAGACCAGGGAGAAAAATTAATGGCTTATCTCTGCCATTAATTTTGACAGACTAATAGGAAGTAGGGGAGAAAGTGATTTATCCAGTTTATTTCTCCTCTGTTGGAAAGACTTGATATTTTATTTATCAATTAATAGAGAGTAGAAGATAAATTTCTGAACTTGATATTAATCCAAATTTATTTTAAGCAGAAACAAGAGCTTTTTCTCTATGACAATTTCGCCAAAAAAATCCTTTGCCAAATAAATTTTTAGAGGTAGGGAACAGGGAACTGGTAGTAGAAAATATATCTGACCATCAATAAATATACAGTAGTCCTAAATTGGTTGTAATAATTTTTATAACAGTTAATTTTAACTGAAAAACTCTGAAATTATGACTCCTGAATACTGACTACTAACCGCCACCAAAATATTACACCTTAAATAGGATTGCTATACAGATATTTTTGTCTACCATTGACATCCTCCCGACGCTGACCTGCACCTGCAGCACGGGATTCCCATCTATTCAAACAGACTAAGCTGTTCAAACTCAGGGCGGGTAGACGACTCACAGTTAGCTACTGATTTTTTACGACCAGTTTTACGCCGACTCCTCCTCCGGTTTAAAGTCTCGGATTGCCCACCCGCGACTATAGCCTCCTGCGGAGGAGCTGCCTCTTGCAGAGGAGCTGCGCTAACGCTAACGAAAAGACTTAACTGAATTGAGTTTTCAAGTTCGGTTTCAGTAGCTTCCTCAACTTTGATTATCGGTTGAGGTTCTACTATTTCTAATTGACTGCCAGCATTGAGAATATTAACTGCTGCATTAACATCCCGGTCATGTACAGTACCACAATTTAGGCACGTCCACTCACGTTTCATGTCGCGCAGCGAAACGTCTAGCTCTTTCTTTCCTCCTTTAAAACCGCAAACTGAACATCTCTGACTTGTAGGTTCCCATCTATCAATTACCCTAAACTCACGACCATACTTTTCACCCGATCGCCTCTGTTAAAGTTCGGAATTGTCGCCAACCTAAATCACTAATTGCTTTAGATAATTTACGATTTTTGACCATACCAGAAACGTTAAGGTCTTCTAGTACAATTTCATCGTATTGTTTAGCCAATTTAGTTGATAACTTGTGCAGAAAGTTTGTTCGGATGTCTTTGACTTTGGCATGAAGTCTAGCAACTTTTAACCTACGTCTTTCACGACGGTTACTTCCTTTTTCAGTCTTAGCAAATTTACGTTGAAACTTGGCTAACTTTTTGAGATTTTGTTTTAAAGGTTTAGGTGCAAAAATTTTCTCGCCACTAGATAAAGTAGCAAATGTAGAAATTCCTAAATCTAAACAAGATTGAATTATTATTTTTAGGCAATATTTCGGCGCAAGTTTCAACAACAAAACTAGCAAAATATCTATTAGCAGAGTCTCTAATAACTGTTAGAGATGTAGGATATTTTGGCAATTCTCGCTTACCAAACTATTTTAATCTTACCTACTTTTGGTAGATATATTTTATCTTGACCAATTTTATAGTTAGCTCCTACAAATCTAGCAGTTTGCCTTGATTTTCTACCTTTAAACTTAGGAGGTTTTACTTTGATTCCTTTGCGCTTACCAGTACAACTATTGAAGAAGTTCCTGTAGGGGCGAACGGCCGTTCGCCCCTACGGTCTAAGTCTTTAAGAGACTGCTGCAATGGAGTAGATGCAACTTCCTTTAACCAAAGTAATTCTTTCTTGGCTTGAGTTATAAATTGCTTAGTTAAGTCTACATAACTAGGTTTCTTTTGGCCATCAGCATATAGTTGATTACAATGTTCTAAACTCTTATTCCAAACGTATCTACAACATCCAAATAATTGACTTAGTTTCTTAATTTGAATATGATTAGGATAGATACGATATTTATATCTAGCTTTCACTGTTTTCGACCTTTTCTTAACACTAAAGCTTGACCGCATAGCTTCCTTATTATACTATTATTATAGCACAAAAATGTGTTAGCATTCATCCCGACACCAAATAAAATTATGGTGCGGGTCTTCTGTTAACGTTTTGATAAATCTCCGATTCTTACCGAAATATTCTGGTTTAAAGCCTCCCCTTTTAAGGGGATAATAAATAAAAATTTTCCTGTTCGTCAATCCTCTTCTTTTCAAGGAGAGGTAATTCGCGCATTCTTAATTCGCGCATTCTTGAACAATTCTTACCAATGGATAATTAATAATTAATCAATTCGGTTTTATTGCCTCTCCTAATAATTAATAATGGATAATTGATAACTGATAATGAAAGAATATAAAAATTGCTTTTTCGTGGCTCTCGAAGCTTTTAACTTCTAGTATAGGTTCTCATTAATCAATCATTATCAATTGTTAAAGAGGTAATTAGGGTTTGCTGAAAAAGTATTTTGGAGGGGTAGGAGTCAGGAGTCAGGAAAAACGGGGAATTTAGAGGAGATAGGAGTCAGAATTATCCCTTGATTTTTCTGCCTTTGTCTGCATAAAATGCTCAAATTTTCAGCTTTTTCCATCGAAAAGCTGGCATTTTTTTCAACCTAAAAAATCTAAAGCGTTTGTCTATAAATACTTTGAGAATTAATCAGCAAGCCCTAATAATTATCCATTATTCATTATCCATTATCCATTAATGAACCAATATCTACTAATACTTTTAAAACTCCCTTCTTCTGAGCATGAGCAAAAGCATCCATTCCAGCTTCTAGAGGATAATGAGCTTGAATTAATGGCTTGACATTAAGCTTATGTTCTGATAAAAGTTCCAATGCTGGTTCAAAAGGTCCGCAACGAGAACCAATTAAAGTAATTTCATCCACCACTAATGACGAAATATCCAAACTCAGATTCCCTGCATAAGTGCTTTTGAGAACTAAAATACCACGGGGACGTAGAGCGCGACGAGCAATAGCAAATCCTTCTGGGTTGCCAGTACATTCCACTGCAACATCAAAAGCTCCTGTAGTAACTGCATCAACAAACCCAGTTTTAATTCCTCTCTCTTCTAAATTTGCCAATTTTTCCTGGTGACGACCAATAACCAATAACTGACAGTCGGTTAAAGCTAAGGTTTGCGCGACTAACTGTCCGAGTTTACCATCCCCCACAACTAAAACTTTATCTACTGGGCAAATTTGTATTTGTTGTTGAATTTCCAATGCTGCTGCGACTGGTTCGGTAAATGTCGCTTCATCTGTTGAGATACTATCGGGAACTGGATGGAGATTTTTGACTGGCAAGGTCAGATATTCGGCAAAAGCTCCGTTGCGGTTAACTATTCCCAAAACTGTCCGATTTTCACAATGGGTGGGTTGGTCGCTCAAGCAAAAGCGACACTTACCACAAGCGGCATTAATTTCTCCTACTACTCTTTGATTGAGTAAATTTTCCGGTCCTTGTTCCACCACACCGACAAATTCATGGCCGAGGATACCTTTGTAGGGGTAGTAACCTCTGAGAAGTTCTAGGTCTGTATTGCAAATACCAGCACGCAAGACCCGAACAAGTGCTTCTCCTTCTGGGGCTTCGGGTGTGGGGAGGTCGGTGCGGAGTTGGAGTTGTTGGTTTTCTAGCCAGATTCCTTTCATGTTCTCTTTTTTTGGTTAGCTTAGTTTTAATTTTAGCGACTAAGTAGGTAGGTCTAATGAAACGTTAAAAAAATTGTAGGGGTGGGTTTAGCCGAAAGCCTTGATAAATTAGAAATTTATTCCTAAAAATCTCCCTCATAATAGAAATTGCGTTTATTTATGTTCACCTACTTAGCTGAATTTTTGAGTATTTTAGGAAATTGGGAACAAATAATAGAAAATTGGCAACAAGTAATAGGGAATAGGGAACAGAGAAGAGAAAAAAATACCGTAGTTCATTAATATGAAAACCCATATATAAGCCAGGATTTTTGTTAAAATTGTGGTATGGAGTAAAAGATAATTTCATATAACAAAATCTCAACTCTTGAAAATTTTAGTGAATCTACCTACTTATTACTAAATCTTTAACTGTAGAAGTATATCAATATGACTAGCAACGAAGAAACACAAGATTCACAAAAAACAACAGATTCATGTGAGAAAATAGATATTTGGCTTATATTCAGAATTTTGTTCATTTACTCTCTAAGTTTTGTACTTTTTTTTGTAGTGATTTGGTTTATTAAGGAGTGGCAATTTAATAGATGGCTAAATGGTCAGTCATATTATTTAAGAACTCCTTTGAATAAGGAAATTGCTGACAAAGCTATTAGAAAAAATCGTTTTTATGAAGAAAGTTATCAGTTTAACAGAAATTTTATAAAACTATACTCTTCCGAGTATTTTTCTGATTTTCTAAAAAACATTTCTGATGATTTAACAAAGATTATTAAGACAAAAGATTACATTAAAAATGAAATTGATGTTCAAAAATGTTTAAACAAACCAATTGAAAGTAATAAACAAAATCAGGATAAAAACACGGCACTGACTGATGAAGAAAAACAGTGTTCCTCAGTTACAGCCATATATGATAAGATTATTCCGAATATAAAATTAATCAAAATAAATCAAGATATCTTTGCAAATGTAAATAATTACTTAGAAAAATTTGAAAATGAGATAAATTGGATTAAAACAAATGATCAAAAAAAACAGAAAGATATTTCCTCCGAAATATCTAGGATAAAGGGAGAAGTAGAAGTCTTCAAAAAAAATTTTAATGGTTCTATTTTAGCAGCCGTATTAAAACTATCCGTTTTGTTCGATGATTTAGATAATAAAAATAGGATTGATTTATATGAAAATTTATTGATTGATTCACTATGTCAATCAAGCCGTTATCAATTATTTTGCTCAGAAGACCAACAAAACCCTATATCTCGATTCAACTGGATTAAAAGACAGAAATGGGAAGAATTTGAAAACGAATTGCAATATATAGTTCTACTCTCAAATTTACAGGCTGTTCCAGCACAAAAAGAGAGGATAACAAAGCAGCTAAACTTAGTAAAGCAACATATAGATATAGCAAAAGATAAATTAATTTTCTACAATTCTCTAGACTTTACCACGGGTTTGTTTGCTTGGCCACTAGCATTAGTTAGTGGAATACTTTTTGTTTTTCTAAGTAAAGATGGATTTCAAGAAATATTTGAGAAAAAAACTTCTGGTGCTCAACGTCCTGCAACTTTATTTATAGTTAATAGCTTTTGGTTGATTTTGGTTACTCAAGTTCCTCTTTTATTTCAGTTCAATCTGAGCCATAAATATCATCTGGTAACACTTATTAAAGCTGTAAAGATTGAAAATATAATTCTAAGCTACATTGCAACTAATGGGTATTCAGAAAATACTGTCATCAACAAAAACAGTCAAGATAAAACACCAAATCCAACTGAAAAAAATAGCATCTTCATTATCGAAATAGATAAAAAATTACTTGAATTAATTTCAAGATTTGACCCCGGAATTAACTCTGGACTTTTACCTGACACAAGTCAATACCTTTTACAGTTTGGTATCGAGAGGCAAGACTCAAGACCCTCTAAACAAGAGCAAAGACAAGAGACTCAAGAACCTTCTTCTTCAGACCTTAAATCAGGTGGCGATAAGAAACAAGGCTTACTGGACTAAGCTAATTAATTGTTAGTACACAAATATTTGGTAATTTTACATTTTGATCCTGAGCAATTAGCATCCTTTTCTGCACTGCTCAAAGAGATGCCAGAACCAAAATAATATTTTGAATCATCAATAACTAGGACTAGACAGCCACTTCTCACCCATCTCGTCTGACAATTTTTTCCTCCTTTCTTTTCACAATCTTGTTTCGCCTCTTCTACAGCGCTATCTTGTGAACCCTTATCATTAGAAATACCATTGACTTTTTCCTGTGGTGAATAAGATATCGCACCATATCCTGCCCAGGCTTTTTCTTGATGGGAAACAACAACTGAAGTTCCAATTATAAAAGCCATCAAGGAGTATTTGATTAGTTTTGTTGGTTTGAGCAGCATATTCATATTTAACCTCCTAAATTTACTCTTATTATTTCTATCTCAACCTTGAATATAAATTCTGGTTAGAACTGAAAGTTTTCTTTATTAATAAGTAAGTAGACGAGAATAAACCTAACTATTTAAGATTCAGGAATCATCAATCTTAAGATTGCTTCCTTCCAGTACGTTCAGACATAGTAAAATTTAATTACGCCTGGCTAGTTATACAAAACTGTTTAAATATTGGTCGATTCAGCCAAACTTCTATGACTTAATAAAGCAGAGGTAATAATGGGCGACCTTTATGATTGAGTATTTATTAACACCTCAGAGAAAACTGTTCTTAATTATCAATATATCGTATCAGGATTAGAGAATGTGGAGAACTTTAGGCAGTTAAAAAATTTTTTTTCTAATTTAAGCAAAACATTAGTCAAAAACAAGATTTAATCAGACTTGTATGTATTTTTTTCCATCCATAACTCCTACCTAACTTCCTGAAAATCCTGAAAAATTTCCTATCTTTAGTTTCAAGCTTTTCCAGCAGATAAGCAGTATTAAGAGAATGAAAATATAACCCAAGATTAAAGTAGCGTATTGGCTTAAGATTCGATATGTTCGGTGGGTTCGGCGGATTCTAGGTGATAACTGTCTAACGCCGCCCCTGAGCTGACACACTTTAAATAGCAATAGTAGGGACGGGTTCCACCTAAGCATCAGATTAAATAAACCCGCCCGAAAATCTAACACACAAAATTAGATGTTTCCGTCTACCACAAGTTTTTTACAATAATCCATTCAAGATATCTTGAAAAAGAAATGGGGAGGTGAAGGTAAAATGACTTTCAAAAATCAAACTTAATAGCGATCGCTCAACATAGGCTCTACTAATTGAATTAGATTTTTAGATTGTTTATTCAAATCAAAGCAACCTAATTTGCTCAAAGATTATGACAAAATATTTCACGAGCTTGCGTTATTTCAGAGATTTGGTATCATACCCTGTACATAAGGTATTGTGCCAATGTTGTATGTAAATCTAAAAAAGACTCCTATCCAGAAGGCTATAACCTTGTATTCACGTTAATCTCATCTCAAATTTGCCAATTTTCAGAATAATTAGACAACCTCAAAAAAACAAAATTCAGACAGCTATAGATACTTAAGTAATTCTAGCCATTGACAAAATAGTATATAGATGTAAGTAAGAAGCTAATCTGATATTGAATTTAGTAGAGCCTGTTTAAACTGAGCTGCACTTTTAAAGTAAATCTCAGGTGTATCAGTTAATCCTAAATCAATAACCTCTGCTAACCTTTTCGGAATAGAAACATCTCTTTCTCGGATAGGTACAGCATTTGTTTGTAAAACCACTAAAAATGGGTCTCTCTCCAAAAAATCACGGGGGTATGCTCCTGTTAACATATAGTAGAGAGTCGCTGCCATTGCCCAAACATCCATTTCAGGTTTCATATAGTTAAAACTAATCACCTGTTGACGGGGAACAAAAACAGGTAATCCTAAAGTTAGACCGCTCATAGTTTGACCACTCAAACCAGCTATATCAAAAGCTTTTGCCAAGCCATAATTAGCCATTTTTGCCACAGAAGCACCTCTGACATTACCCAACACAATATTATGTGGTTTTAAATCCCTGTGAACTAAACCTCGTCCCTGACTAAAATTACTATCAGCTTCTTTCACATAAGGAACTTCAACATTATGAGCATATTCTAGACCATCTAACACCTGAAGAATAATTTGTAGAGCCTGTTCAACTGATAATTTACCTCCCTCTCGCTGCATTAAATCCACTACAGTACCGCCATGACAATATTCCAAGGTAAGGAAAAAAGTACCATTAAAATAACTATAATCTTGAAATTTAATTATATGAGGATGATCTAAAGCTTTAGTATTTTCTACCTCCTGAAGAAACATTTCTCTAGCACGTTGACTAACCCTTACTTGAGGCAGCATTATTTTCAGCACTAATAACTCCCCAGTATCCTCATTTAAAATTAAATAATCTTGACTACATTCTCCACTGCTAAGTTGTTTAATAATAGTATATTCCTCTAAAGCTTTGAGATTCGGCTCTCCTTCATTAGCTATTTGTTGCAGATTTTTGACAATTTCTTGTTGGTTAAATTGAGCAGTTGTGGCACCATCAGAAACTTTTGATTCAGCAATAGTCTCATCATCATCCTCAGTACCTAAGTCGTTGAGAAAATCACTTCTATCACCTTCTCTAGTGCCTAAGATACTAACTTTTATCACAGTAGGACCAATTTGAATTTCATCACCCTCACTTAAGTCATATTCTGGAAAATTTAGATGGGCAGCTTGCAGGGGGGTTTGATTTGCTGGACGCTGCCCGATTTTTTGGCCGTTGATATAAGTACCATTTTTACTACCAAAGTCACGCACACGAATGTCAGGAGGATTAATATCCAATAAACAGTGGTATCGGGAAATAGTGCGATGAGCTTGATCGTTAGGTAGTTGAGGGTAACAGTCATGGGAACGACCAATAACACAGGTAGTACGTTCTTCAAAGATGAACTGCTGACCTTTGATAGTGCCTTCGGTAATTGTGAGGATAATTTTTGCTGACATCTTTAATTAATTGATAATGGATAATGAATAATGGATAATAGACCTCTCCAGAAAATAAACTTGCTCTTTATTTAAGATCAGCTAGATTTGTAAAATTCACTTTCCTAAATCATTTTTCGTATCTTTTTCGTAAGAATAAATTCCCTGTTCCCTACTAAGCGCAAAAAGTCTATATCTTTTTCACCAGATGTCTAATGGATAATGATTGATTAATGACAACCTATACCAGAAGTTAAAAGTTTCGATAGCCACGAAAAAGCAATTTTTATATTCTTTCATTATCAATTATCCATTATCCATTATCCATTATTAGCATAGGCTTTAAACTTTTGGGAATTAATTATCAATTAGCCATTGGTAATTTATCTATTCTAAAATATGACTTTTCTCTAAGTTTACTACCTTTTTTTTCTAGTGATTTACGTTGAAATTTAGCTAAATTTTTGATATTTTTCCTTTTTTCCTGTTGATCAAGTTGGAAATGTTGAGATGCCTAAATCAATTCTTACTGACTTATACCATTTCTCAAAAACTTTTATAAATTTTGTTGAGTAGTAGGGACGTTGCATGCAACGTCCGTACGGGAGTAGATAGGGAAGTTTTGCTGCGCGACATGGAAAGCGGAGCATTCCGGAACGGAAAACGCATTTTTGCCTGTGCAACGTCCGTACAGAGAATCAAACATAAGAATAATTAACATTAAACTAGCTAAAATAAGCAAAAAAATAATTATGATTGTGCTGATTAGTTAATGACTGAAGTATTGCCCAAGTATAGCAATAATGCATGGGAATTGGTATTATCTGTTTTAGGTAAGCTAAGACGAATTTTCAATGCCTCTTAGCAAGTCATAATTTAGAATTCATAATTCACAAGTAATAACAGTTTTTTTTACTAAGCACACAACAATAAGTAGTTTAAATGCACAACAGCTTAGTAGTTAAGAATGAATATCTATAAAAAAACTAGGAAAGCATCTATAAAGCAGAATCTTTGATAATTTTGACTGAATTTGGTTGAGCAGGAAGTTTTTTTTACCAAATTGACTGTACCTATTTTCTGTTCGTCAGAATATAATTTTTCTTAGCCGACTCTATAATTTCCATCTACAAATCTAGCAGAT
>NZ_JBNHEQ010000133.1:5851-7795 GCF_050016015.1 Dapis hubbardiae BLCC-M172 | reverse complement strand
TTGATAATGGATAATTGATAATGGATAATTGATAATGGATAATTGATAATTACCTTTGGTCAAAACCCTACTTGATTGAATAATGAACCTATCTATAGCTAAAATGTAGGTTGGGTAGAACGAAGTGAAACCCAACAAAACATTATTATTGTCGGGTTTTTCCGTTGGAAATGCTCCGCAAACGTCCCATGCTGCGCAACCCTACGGGAACAACCCAACCTACACTTATTACACTTTGATGAAGAGGGAGAAAAGCAAGTTTGGTATGATGTTAATCCATTGATTAAAGGAGTACAAGAATTTCAGGAGTTGGTTTAATAATTGATAATTGATAATTGATAATTGATAATTGATAATTGATAATTACCTTTGCTCAAAACCCTACTTGATTGAATATTGAGAAATATTATTTCTTTTTTTCTTTTGAAATAGAAGGCTATGGATAATGGATAATGGATAATTGGTAATTGATAATTACCTTTGGTCAAAACCCTACTTGATTGAATAATGAACCTATCTATAGAAAGTCAATTATTCAAGGAGTACAATAATTTCAGGAGTTGGTGCAATGAAGGGAGAAAAAATTGCTTGGGAAGAGGATTTACCATTAACAGTTGAAGAGGAATATGAAGCTTTAGTAGAAACTATTAGATTTACGGAAGGTTTTAGTTTATTGTTTGTGGAATGTTCGCCTCAACAGAAAACAGAAATTATCAAGAAAATTCGGCTGGATATTCCCCAGCAAAAAATCGAAGTTTTGTCTTTGGATAAGACTGTTTTTAATTTTTATAACCGAGTCAAAGAATTACCATTACTGGCAGAAATTGATATTTTGTTTGTGACTGGTTTGGAATATTCTCTCTCTCTATATGAGGAGGAAATGAAAGAAAGAGGTTGGGATAGTAATGAGATTATTTCTATTAGTAGAAGGGGAGTACCTCCAGTTTTAGTTAATTTGAATCAACAGCGAGAAAGGTTTAGGGATGATTTTGATATTTGCTTTGTGTTTTTGTTGCCTAGATTTGCTATGGATTATCTGATTAAACGTGCCCCAGATTTTTTTGATTGGCGTTCTGGGTTATTTCGGTTTCCCAGAGATAGAGAAAGTTTGCAACAGGAATATTCAAAAGTTTTTGCCAAAGAATTAGATAATTATATAGAGCTTACTCGACAAGAACGTAAGTATGAGTGGGTGAAAATTAAAACTTTGCTTGATGAAGAATTGCTTGCTGTTGAAAAAAAGCAGATTTGTTAGTTAGAAAGGCTTCTCTAGATAGAAAGTTTAAGCAAAATGAAGAAGCAATATTAGCTTGTGATGAAGCCTTAGAAATAGAACCAAATAATTACGAAGCTTGGAATGGTAAAGGCATTGCACTGGAAAATTTAGAAAAATATGAACAGGCAATTGCTGCTTTTGATAGAGCTATTGAAATCAATCCAAATTATTATAAGTCTTGGAAAAATAAAGGTAATGTACTCGATAGTTTAGAACGTTATGAAGAGGCAATTGCTGCTTATGAGAAAGCTTTAGAAATTCAACCAGATTATTACGAAGCTTGGAATGGTAAAGGCATCGCACTGATAAAATTAGAAAGATATGAACAGGCAATAGCTGTTTCTGAAAAGGCTATAGAAATAAAACCAGACGATAACTACGCTTGGAACAATAAAGGTATTGCACTAGAATATTTAGAAAGATATGAAGAAGCTATTCCTGCTTATGAAAAATCCATATAAATAAATCCAAATTATCATAAATATTGGAAAAATAAAGGCGATGCACTAGAAAATTTAGAAAGATATGAAGAGGCAATAGCTGCTTATGAGAAGGCTATAGAAATTCAACCAGATTATTACTATACTTGGGATAGTAAAGGCATCGCACTGATAAATTTAGAAAGATATGAAGAGGCAATAGCTGCTTATGAGAAGGCTATAGAAATT
>NZ_JBNHEQ010000133.1:0-5751 GCF_050016015.1 Dapis hubbardiae BLCC-M172 | reverse complement strand
AGAGGCAATAGCTGCTTATGAGAAGGCTATAGAAATTCAACCAGATTATTACTATGCTTGGAGTAGTAAAGGAGATGCACTGATAAAATTAGAAAGATATGAAGAGGCGATTTTTGCTTATGAAAGAGCTCTAAAAATTAATCCAGAAGATTTCCTAGCCTGGTATTTCAGAGGTCTTGCGTTGATAAAACTGCGCCGTTTTAAAGAAGGTTATGCCAGTATAATGAAAAGCCAGGAAATTAATCCTGATTTTGTTGAGGAAATGTCTAGTCAAAGCATAAAAAATATTCTCACAAAAATAGGCTGGTACAAACTGAAAGAAATTTTTACTCATATTTTCAGAATAATAGGTTTAAAACCTTGATTAATCAAAATGATAATCTTAATAAAGTAGGTTGGGTTGCTCTTATAAAAAGCAAGCTACGCTTCCTTAACCCAACCTACTAAAAGTTGGGGAAACTTGCAACTTCTAAAAAAAGAACTTTGGGGCGATAAACTATTAGCAGATGCAGCAAAATTATTAGAAAATACTCAGATAAAAGCTTTACTCTCTCAGACAGATAATTCAGTAGTAGGTTTAGTTGAAACGACAGATAAAAGCCTTACTATCTTAGATATCTAATTGAGGAAAAGAAAATCAGCAATAAACCATCAATATTACCTAGTAAATAATCTAGCATAGCACTACATAAATAGGGCGCGGTATAAATTCTACAACTCATTCATAGATTACTTCTGAGTTCTAACTTCTAACTTCTAACTTCTTCAAAAGCGATCGCCACACGGAAAACTTTTATAACAGTTAATATTAACGGAAAACCTTTAAAATTCTGTACATCGCCAATCCCACAGCTCCCCTACCTAACTCCTAACTCCTGATTCCTAAACAAAATCAAAAGTGTAAATTTGCCTATACTTAATACTGAATTTAGGTAGAATGCAGTTTACCATAAACTTAATATATTTCACCCCACCTAATAAGCAAAAAATTAAATAAAACTCGCATTAAATAACATTATATTGTCATCATGTCAACTATTAGTCTTTGTGAACCAAAATATCTAGAACTCAAAAACCGTCTTACCCAAATACAAGACTTAGAAGTCGCCGCCTGCGTACTAAATTGGGACCAAACCACCTATATGCCCACTGGAGGAACTTATGCCAGAGGCCGACAAATAGCTACCCTCAAAGAATTTGCCCATGAAAAATTTACCGACCCAAGTATAGGTCAACTCCTCGAAGACCTACGCCCCTACGAAAAAAGCCTTCCCTACGACTCTAGCGAAGCTAGCCTGATCCGTGTTACTCGCCGAGACTATGAACGTGCCATCCGAGTTCCCCCAGAATTTATGGCCAAATTCTGTCAACATCAGGCTGTATCTTATGAAACCTGGGTTAAAGCCAAATCACTTAAAGACTTCTCCCTAGTACAACCCTACTTAGAAAAAACATTAGACCTGAGCCAAGAATTAGCCAGCTTTTTCCCATACAAACATATTGCCGATCCACTCATCGACTTTGTAGATGAAGGTATGACAGTCTCCATCCTCCGCCCTTTATTTAACAAACTGCGCCAAAAATTACTACCCATTGTTGAAGCTATTACCTCTTCACCACCTATAGACGATTCTTGTCTGTACCAACATTATCCAAAAAAACAACAACTAAAGTTTGGGCATACTGTTATTGAACGTATTGGCTTTGACTTTCAACGGGGGCGACAAGATGAAACACCCCATCCCTTTACCTCTAGCTTTTCTATTGGGGATGTTCGTATTACCACTCGTGTGTATGAATATAACTTTACTGAAGCCTTATTTAGTACCATCCATGAAGTAGGCCATGCCCTCTATGAACAAGGTATTGCTTTAGAATTAGAAGGTACTCCCCTTGCCGAAGGAAGTTCTAGTGGTATCCATGAAAGCCAATCTAGATTATGGGAAAATATAGTAGGTCGTAGTCGTGGATTTTGGGAATGTTTTTATCCTCAACTACAGGGTATTTTTCTCCAGCAACTTAGTTCAATTCCTGTTTCCAAATTTTATCGGGCTATTAATAAGGTAGAAAAGTCGCCCATTCGTACTGATGCTGATGAGGTGACATACAATCTTCATGTGATGATTAGATTTGATTTAGAGTTGGCTATGTTGGAAGGAAAGTTAGCTGTTCAAGACCTTCCCGAAGCCTGGAATGAACGTTATAAAACAGATTTAGGTCTTGTTCCTGCTAATGATAGTGAAGGGGTAATGCAAGATGTACATTGGTATGGTGATATGGTTGGGGGAATGTTTCAAGGCTATACTCTAGGTAATTTAATAGCTGCTCAAATTTATGAAGCTTCAGTTAAATTTGACCCTGAAATTAGTTTTGGTATTGAACGAGGTAACTTTACTCTTCTGCATAAATGGTTGAAACAGAATATTCATCAACATGGTCGTAAGTATACTGCAAATGAACTAATTAATCGAGTAACGGGTAAACCTTTAAGTATTGACCCGTTTATTCGTTATATTCAGGATAAATATAGCAATATATATGATCTTAAACTTCCAGTTATTGCTTGAATAAAAAGTTTTTTCAAAACAGGGAATTAAGCTAAGATTAAGATTTTTGCTCTAATATTTTTCCTGATTACTGATTTAATAATTCAAGATTTTGTAGAGGTAGGGAATAAGCTAAGACACATTTTAAATTTGTCTTAGCAAGTTATATCATTTTGATAAGTTTTGGCTACAAATAGCTAGAGTATTTCTGAGGAGTTAGGAGTCATTTCAGTTATCAGTTATCAGTTATCAGTTATCAGTTATCAGCTATCAGCTATCAGTTATCAGTTATCAGTTAACAGTTAACAGTTAACACCTGCTTCTGGCTAAACCCAGAGGCTTGACATAAGGAATATTCTCTTTTTTTATCCCCTTAAAAGGGGAGGCTTGAGACCTTTTTTTTTGGTCAGAATGAATAGGTTGGATACTTTTTTTGTCTTGTAATATCATGTCTGGTAGCATCAGTATTGCAAGTGAGAAGTTAAGGAAGAAGCCTTTAGTTATCTAGGAGAGAAGGAAGAATAAAGAAGGAAGAAGAAAAGGAAAAACCTTAAATTAGGTAAATATTTCCCCAACTTTCACACGACGCGACCATACCAGCGGACATGATATAACTTATCTTTTTCATCAAAGACAAATTTCCGATAAAATATTTTAATAATGTTTATTATTCCTAAAATTCTTTTTTAAAATTGGTACTAGAAGTTAGAAGAATGATAATACTTCGGAAGTAATAACGGTTGTTCTGTTAAAGCGCTGAAGGTTTGTGATACAGCGGATTCCAGGTTTATGAGGTACAGTGGCGCTAAATTTTTAAATAGTTTTTGAAGTATGGAATAAAGTTTTCATGTCATTTAATCAAATCTACTAAAATCAGTGTACCACAGTTACATGGAATAGGCTGTAAATATTCTCTAAATATAGGTAATCACAATTATTAAATCTTCCCATTATACCATTTTACGGAAGTTAAAAGTTAAATGTAACGAGTTTAGAATGGGTTTAATAAACTAAATTGTGCTTATTTCAAGTATTTCGATTAAGCCCCTCTACAATTTTTTCAACATTTGATGAGACCTACCTACTTAAGTGGTAATTATTAATTATTGAAGATCGATCTCTATTCCCTATTCCTGGTTAAACTATTCCCAATAAATGCAGTTTAATAAAGTTACTGAATAATTAAGGTTTAAAGCCTCTCACTCGCCGTGGAGAAACAATGAATTTATTTTCCTTTTATTCAATCCAATCCGTTTTAGGGAGAGGTAATTATCAATTATCAATTATCAATTATTAATTATTAATTATTAATTGTTGAACAGTTGGTATCCTATACCTAGGGGGTGATGACAAGTAAGTATTGAATTACTCATTCCGGATAATCAGATTAACTCAAGTAATTAACAATAAATAAATAAATAAATAAATACAATACAAAAAAATATACAAAAAGTTTCATATATAGTATTTCCAGGCTGAGATGTAAACTAGGATTAATGACAAGAGGGAACAGAAAACAGGGAATAGGAAACAATAGGAAATATCTTGGATATTTTTTCTGGTTATGAGAAATCATAATTCTGTTTCATATATCATTGAAAACCTATAGAAGATGATAATATTAACTATATAGCTATAGTGGGTTTTTACCCTTCACTAATTGTAGCTAAAGTCTAAATTGCAAAAGTCAGGAAAGTTATTTGATTAAGAGTCAGGGTTTTCAGTCAAAAACAGTAATCATTACAACAAAATTATTATGATGCGTGTCCCTACTATTACTACTCTATTGAGTTTAGTCGCCCTGTTTAGTTTTACCCCCAACAGAGCAATTGCCTCTAATAAAACAGAATCTTTGACAACAGAAACAGAAGGAAGCTTAATTCGCAAATTAAATTCCAATAATTCTATCTTTAGTCAACCAGATAAGGTTAAAAGTAAGTTACGACAAAAACAAAAAAATCAAACTTTTCTGAGACCTTTTATTCGAGGAAATTCTAGATTTTCCAATAAACCTACTCAGCCTGAACTATTCTCTAAACCTTTCTATTCTGGTGTTCCCCAAAAACAAAAAAATCAAAAGAATATATCGCAGGGTGCTAGAGGTGCAGAAGTATGGGCAGTACAAAGACGTTTACAAGCTAGAGGTTTCAACCCTGGTGCTGTAGATAGCGTATTTGGTGCCCGTACCACAAAAGCAGTGAAAGCTTTTCAAAAGTCCGCAGGGTTTAGTGTGACAGGTATAGTTGATGAGGCCACTTGGAAAGCTTTAGCCCAACCATCATTTGCCTCTCGTCGAACTATTCAAAAAGAACAATTATCAATCCCAAAGCAAAATCAAGTAGTTGAAGTAGAAAATGTATTAGCTAAAGGAGACAAGGGTTCTAAAGTCAAAACCCTACAAACTCGTCTGGAAAAAATGGGCTTTAATCCAGGGCCAATTGATGGAGTATTTGGAGTGAAAACTACAGGAGCAGTTAAAGAATTTCAAAAATCTCAAGGAATTAAAGCTGATGGGATAGTTAATCAAAATACCTGGGCAGCTTTCAATCAGAAGTAAGAGTCAACTTAACTAACTCATACTTTTACTGTCTGATAATTGACTACCTATCAGACTATAATTCGATCAAAATATATGTCAACTTTATAAAGAGCAATCAGCGATTTTTATATTTTTCGCTGATTGCTTTGTTGTCTCCATGAATGTTAAGTATATTGTAGCTCAAAATCTGATATACTTATAGAGTAATCTGTGCATAGGTTGTGACAAATAAAAAAGTAAATAAAAAAACTGAAACTCCCACCAGTTAAGTTTTCCAAGTTAAGTGTACCCTAGAAAGCAGTAAGATTTTTGACACGAATAAAATAGGATTGCTATATTGATATATAATTAGCTTTAACTGCAGATAATCTATCCCACTAAATTCAATATCAAGACTTTTTTCTTATTAAATACGGGCAAAATAAACTTTGAATAAAGTTAAAAATTATCCTCTATATTGACTTTAAATACAGTATTTATCGGAGTAATTAAGTAGATTTTTTTTTATTCTTTTATGTTAAGTTGTTAAGGTGTTTTATCGCACTTATAACTTTCTACATTGCAAGATATGATAATTATTATATTCTACTTTTTAAACTTCAAGTATCTTGTATAGCAATCCTCCGCATATTTGTGGCAAAAATCTTACTGCTTTTTAGGCAAGAG
>NZ_JBNHEQ010000132.1:0-2217 GCF_050016015.1 Dapis hubbardiae BLCC-M172 | reverse complement strand
CTCCTGACAAAAGACTTTTTCAGCAAACCCTAATTATGATATTATTTAGCGCTACATAATTTAGGTTAGGAGATTGCTAAATCCTACTAATACTTAGTTTTAAACAGATTTAAAAAAACAAATTCAGGGAAAAAATTATGACAAATACAGTTTTAAAATCTCAAAAGCATCCACTTTCAGAATATATTAATTGTTTAAAATCTGGTCAAGCATTGTTAAAAGATACCCCAGAAAATGTCTTGGAAGTTGTTGGAATTTTAAAAAGTTATGGCATTGTATTAGATGCTTATTCCAAAAATCTTATTTACATTGCCGAACATCAATTTTTAGAAATGTTCCCCTTTTTTAAATACTTCAATGGCGAAATTTCATTAAGTAAATTACTTAAGTTTTGGTGGCATGACAGAATTAATTATGAATATGCAGAATATTGCATGAAAGGAATGTTATGGCATGGAGGTGGAGGTCTGGATAAATATTTAGATTCAGCCGAATTTAAACAACTAGCAAAAGCAGCTATAGATGCCAAAATCACAGGAAATTTGATATTAATGCCACTCAATCAATTATTTCCAGAATTTTTACCAGACATGGTACGTCAACAAGCTTATTATAGTGCTTTAGGTCAATTTTGGCGGGTAATGAGTGATATATTTATGACCCTATCTGATAAATATGACCAAGGCAAAATGAAATCTATTCCTGAAGTAGTAAATCATATTTTATCAGGGTTAGTAGAGGCAGCAAATTTACCAATTACTTTTGCTGTAAATATTAAAGGTAAACGTTATGAAATAATTCCCGAATCAGTAGGTTTAACCTTTTTAGCAGACACAGCAGTTCCTTATGTCGAAGCAGTTTTCTTCCGAGGGGCACCATTTTTAGGAACAGTTTCATATAATGCTAAAGCTCAACAAATTGACCCTGAGCAAAGTCAATTTACTTATGGTGCTTTATATGCCGATCCTTTACCTATTGGTGGTGCAGGAATTCCACCTACATTATTAATGCAAGATATGCGACATTTTCTACCAGATTATCTTTTAGAAGTTTATCAAAAAACTAACCGAGGTACAGATAATTTACGAGTGAAAATTTGTGAGACTTTTCAGAAGTCAATGTTTTGTGTAACAACGGCTGCCATTTTGGGTTTAGCTCCTCATCCTTTAGATACAGAAAATCTACAGGAACAAGCAGAAAATCAAGTTTATTTAGAAGGTTGGATGGATAGATTTTTAACATCAAGATTACAAGTTGTTAATAATTAATAATTGAAGAAGGAGTTAGGAGTCAGGAGACAGAAGACAGAATCAATGTTCGTGGGGATTCAAACCTCAACCAATTCCGGACACCGTGCAGACGGTGGGAATTTATACCCGATAAGGTTTCCAACCAGGGGCTAGCTCTGATACCCATAACTCTTGAAACTCTTGTGGGGATAAGGGGAGCAGGGACCGGGGGGGAAAGGAGAAAGAATCATAGGTAGTGCGTCAAGGAAGTGTGGGGAGGGTGGTCTGTGTGGGGAGACTTCCCTTCTATTTGGAGGAATAATTGTAGTGGACCGTTTCACCTAAAATGGTGCATTAGCTTTTTTCGTAATCACCCCATCTCCCCATCTCCCCATCTCCCCATCTCCCCATCTCCCCATCTCCCCATCCCCCCATTTTCTAATGCACATTTTTAGATGAAACAATGCAGTAGGGTGTATCTTTATTGGGAAGTGTCAGCCACCTGTCCTAACTTTTTGGTTGCTCAACCTTTATATCTCAGAGCTTTTAGACCATTATTGGCCAGCCCTACGCGACTTATCCCACACTTTGCTGATGCACAACCGAATCATAGTAGCTAATTCAAGAATTTAGAATTAAGAATTAAGAATTTAGAATTACCTCTCCTTAAAAACGGATAGGCATTGACGAACAGGAAAATTTTTATTTATTATCCCCTATCCAAGGGGAGGCTTTAAACCACAATATTTCGGTAAAACTACTTAAGTTATCAAGAAAAATGTATTTTTACCGAAAAATAAAGGTATAAAGCCTCTCACTCACCGTGGAGAAACAAAAAAAATTTCCTTTTATAGTCATTCCAAATAAGGATGAAACACTTTTTTGCCTGAAACCCACATTCCGCACGACAAAATGTAGTACATAAAGAGTGGGAAACTTGAGTAAGTATTTAGACTTATAGTATGAGGTAGGAGGCGATATAGCTGCC
>NZ_JBNHEQ010000131.1:0-44715 GCF_050016015.1 Dapis hubbardiae BLCC-M172 | reverse complement strand
CTATTCCCTATTCCCTATTCCCTATTCCCTATTCCCTATTCCCTATTCCCTATTACCTGTTACCTGTTACCTCAAACTTAAAATTTTGTACCTCATAACAACGAGAAGCGCTGTATGATAGTAACTGAGCAATTGCAGAACAATTGCTAGGAATTTTTTAAGAAGAAAAAGACAATTTAGGTAGTAGGAATTGACATCTCCAGGGGTTGAAACACCCTGGATTCCGTGCTTAACCCACTGCAAATGGGACGGGACGTTTAAAGTGCGGAAGTAAATTCCGCACGCAGCCCCTCATAAATCCACATTTGCTTCAAGCCTGTCAACAGACTTCTAAACTCCTCGGCGTAGACAAAAATCTAGCTGTGAGGTTACTTTTTTTAGTTAGCTTTCACGAGTGGTTTTACTCACGCTGGTTGGAGCAATAAATCGCTGCTTTACCTGCCTGCTTGCTTTTCTAAGGGAATGCTGCGCAAGCCGTCGTAGGAAATTAGTTCCCCGTCTCCTGTCCGCCGGAATTTCACCGTACTAGCGCTCTTGTCATGGCGACAAACCTTGTTCTTACTTGCTATCTCTTAGTATACCAGACTTTTACGCCGCTTTATTACCCGCGCGTCGTTATTCAACCATCCGTTAAAACAGGCTGGCTAACTTTCTCCCGACATTTTTCAGGTTTATGATTCACTTCCTACTACCTAAATTTTGATCTACCATTCTATTAAGCACCTACACAGAATTGATTACCTACTCTAATTATCTGTAAGCCTTGCAGTAAAAAGGTTTCAAATTTGGAAAATGTGTAATTAATTTTGTGTCCCTGCTTATTTCCAATGTTTGTTTAGTGGAATTTATTATTAGAAATAATGGGCGTTGGTGATTTTGCCTATGATTTATCTTAAAATGGCGATTGGCTAACTCCTAATTGAAAAGCATTTTATATTTTACAAACTTGGATTTCATAGCTTGAATAACCAACGCCAAATAATAGAGTTGTTGGGAAATAAGGTAGAATGAGCAAAGAATAAATTGGCCAGAAGAATGCTAAACGTTGAACGAGCCCTAAAACAAGACAGGTTACTAAGAGCATTAACAGGATTAAATCGTAAAGCATTTGAATCCTTGTTGAAGTCTTTTCACCAAATATATCAGCACACATTACTGGAGAAACCTCGTCAACGCTCTGTTGGAGGAGGCCGTAAGGCTCGTTTACGCACTCCTTAGGACAAATTATTCTATATTCTCTTCTACTTTAAATGTTACCCAACCTTTGATTTGGCTAGTATATTGTTTGATATAGACCGCAGCCAGGCACATCATTGGGCTCATCGTTTACAGCCTATATTAGAAACAGCCTTGGGAGAAAAAAAGGCACTACCAGAACGCAAAATCAATAGTGTCCAAGCATTTATAGAGCGTTTCCCTGGAGTAGAACGAGTGGTAATGGATGGCACAGAACGGCCAGTAAAACGGCCTACTAACTCAGAAACACAAAAACTGAATTATTCGGGAAAAAAAAGCGTCATACCCGTAAACATCTAGCCGCAGTAAACCAAAACAAACAAGTGCTGGTATTAAGCCAAGCAAGAGAAGGAAAGTTACATGACAAGAAATTCCGTATAGGAAGAAAAGTTGATAGGAAATATACCTGCGGAGATACCAATTGAAGTAGATACTGGCTTCCAAGGTATTCAACACCAGTATAAAAATATCCGCATACCTCATAAAAAACCAAAGGGGGGAGAATTAACTCAACAGCCGCATACCGAAAATCGGACATTGAGTCAATAAGCGAGTGATATGTGAAAACGCATATCAAGGGTGTTAAGCGCTATGGGGCTGTCAATCTAGATTTACCGTAATCATAAGCATGATTTTGATGACAAATTAATGTTAACAGCAACTGGACTATGGAACTTGTACCTGATAGCAGCATAAATAATAAAATCACGCTCCCAAAATTAATTAGTTTAAGTTTTCATTTTTCACTCTAAGTTATTTCCCAACAACTCTAATATTCCATAAACATAATGTTTTGAACTTACAAAACTACTAACTTATTATTTTAAAGTATCTTTAAGAACAGTTCTCGCGGCAAGATGATTGCGGGTAGAGCTGAGAATTTCTACTTCTCTTTCTAGTCTAGCAGCAGTATCTTGCATCTCCAAAAGAGCTTGCTGTTCAGTTGCCACACCATAAAGATTGCTAGCTACCCAATACGATAATTCTTTTGGTAAATTAGGAACATCTTCCGGTAGCTCTATTCTCTGATCCATCAGTTTTCCAGAAAGATGAACCACATCTCTAAGTAATAACTCAACTTGATTTGCTAACTCTCCAAGCTCGTTTTCTGAAGGGTCATCTTCTATCCATTCAACTAAACCAACTAAATAAGGTTTTTCTCTCACTGTATCTAAAACTCTAAATCTTTGCTCACCTATAGTTAAAACCTTCATTCGATCGTCAGGTAAGCGTTGATAATCCTCAATTTTAGCGCAGCATCCAGTTGCCACAACTTGATCTTGAGCAGAATCCCACATTAAAACTCCAAATTTCTTATCGCTTTCTAGAATTGTGTTCATCATAATTCTATAGCGAAATTCAAAGATATGTAGTGGTAGAGGTCTACCTGGAAATAATACTACTTCTGGTAGTGGAAATAGGGGAAGTTCTCGAACAGCTACAGAAGAGGATGACATTTTCCTAGTATTAATAGATTTTTGGTACTTATTCTTCTTATACTTTAGCGGATTTTTCTATACTTGGATATCTATATACTTATATTTTTGAGAATTTTGACATAAAAATTGGGCATTGCTAAATAAATGTATGATTTCAGAAGTATACATTAGACAATAACTTCAGGCCATGGGCATGATTAAGAATTCTCAAAACTTACTTGCTCATGGCTTAATTTCTCTATAGCTTCACCTCAATATCTACACCTGCTGGTAAATCAAGTTTCATCAAAGCATCAATTGTTTTTGAGGAAGGTTGATAGATATCTATAATTCTACGATGAGTCCTTGTTTCAAAATGTTCTCGTGAATCTTTATCAACGTGGGGCGATCGCAACAGACAGTAAATGCGTCGTTTTGTGGGCAAAGGTATTGGCCCAATTGCTGTAGCTCCGGTTCTATTTGCTGTATCTACAATTTTGTCACAAGATGTATCCAGTAAACGGCGGTCAAATGCCTTCAGACGAATACGAATTTTTTGCTGTTGAATTGTGGCCATTTATCTTTAATTTTCTAGGTTCAGATTTTTAAGTTTTCAATTATCAATTGCTAGTTTTATTGACTGGCAACAGACTATAAAAATTAACTTTCATTAATAAGTAGCAGAAAAGCAAATACCAATTATAGATGAGCTTTTCTGCCACTTAATCTCTCAGGAAGTTGTTCTACTCTACAATCTTAGAAACAACACCAGCACCAATAGTCCTACCACCTTCACGAATTGCAAAACGCATACCTTGTTCTATAGCAACTGGGTTGATTAGTAGAACTGTCATTTTGATCCGGTCACCAGGCATTACCATTTCTGCTGCACTACCATCATCAGCAGTAAAAGACTCAATAGCACCAGTCACATCTGTTGTCCGGATGTAGAATTGAGGACGATAATTTGGGAAGAAAGGTGTATGACGGCCTCCCTCCTCTTTTTTCAGAACATATACCTCTGATTCAAATTTCTTGTGAGGAGTAATAGAACCTGGTTTAGCTAAAACCATACCACGTTGGATATCAGCTTTCTGCATACCACGCAGTAGTAATCCTACATTATCACCAGCCATTCCTTCATCCAGAATTTTCTGGAACATTTCCACACCTGTAACAGTTGTACTACGAGTATCTTTAATTCCCACCAATTCAACTGTTTCGCCCACTTTGACTTTACCACGTTCAATCCGGCCTGTAGCCACAGTACCACGACCAGTAATAGAGAATACATCTTCTACCGCCATTAGGAAAGGCTTATCAACATCACGTTCTGGTGTAGGAATATACCCATCCACTTCATCCATCAGAGCCAGAATTTTATCCACCCACTCATTTTCACCCTTTGCTATATTTGGACTAGCTGTTAGTGCTTCTACTGCTTGTAATGCCGAACCTGCAACTATAGGGATATTATCACCATCAAAATCATAGTCACTCAATAGTTCTCGAACTTCCAATTCTACCAATTCTAATAGTTCTTCGTCATCTACCATATCTTGCTTATTGAGGAAAACTACTATATTAGGAACCCCTACCTGTTTTGCTAACAGAATATGCTCGCGAGTTTGGGGCATTGGGCCATCAGCAGCCGAAACCACCAAAACTGCGCCGTCCATTTGAGCAGCACCTGTAATCATATTTTTTACATAGTCGGCGTGGCCAGGGCAATCAACGTGTGCATAGTGACGCCCTTCTGTTTCATACTCTACATGAGCCGTATTAATTGTGATACCCCGTGCTTTCTCTTCTGGAGCTGCATCAATATCCGCATAATTCCTTGCCTTAGCCTTTCCTTGTGCTGCTAGACTCATTGTAATTGCAGCAGTCAAGGTTGTTTTACCATGGTCAACGTGGCCAATAGTTCCAATATTGACGTGAGGCTTATTTCTTTCAAATTTTGCGCGTGCCATTAATTACTTGTTCCTTTTTTCCGTTGTTAATTCCGCTTCGCTCAAATTACGAAACGGATGCACTGATTAATAATAGATAAATTTTCAAAACTCTGCCTATCCCCTCACCAATGGATAATTGATAATTAATCCCCAGAGGTTTAAAGCCTCTCCTTTTAAGGAGAAAAAAGAAATAAGATATCCTTATATTTATCCTATGGTTTTAATCAGAGGTAATTATCGATTATCAATTAATGAACTAATCTTTATTAGCTTTTGTTTTAGACAATTGCCTACTTTTTGGGTAAATTGCAAGTTTTTATCTAGTTATCAGTGACTTTATTTTCACATTATCCAACCCAAAGCTAGTATTTTAACTTAAAAAACACAATTTCCCAAACTACTAAGCATATCCTCTGCTTTTAGCAATGATAGTCTCAGCTACGTTACGGGGCACTTCCTCATAATTACTAAATTCCATCGAAAAAATACCACGACCTTGAGTTTTTGACCTCATATCAGTAGCATAACCAAACATTTCTGCTAAAGGAACCTTTGCCGTTACTTTAGCCATACCTGTTTCCATACCTTGACCCTCTATTTGTCCTCTTCGAGAATTCAGGTCTCCAATAATATTACCGATAAAATCTTCAGGTACTTCTACCTCTACTTTCATCATAGGCTCTAATAACACAGGTGAAGCCTTAGTAACACCTTCTTTAATTGCCATAGAACCAGCAATTTTAAAAGCCATTTCTGAAGAATCCACATCATGGTAAGATCCATCTACCAGAGTAGCCTTAACATCTATTAATGGATAACCAGCTAAGATTCCTGCTTCACAAGCTTCTTTCATTCCTTGCTCTGCTGGACTAATAAACTCTTTAGGAATTGTACCTCCAACAATTTTGGAGACAAACTCAAAGCCACTACCAAGCTCTCCAGGCGCTAATTCCACGACAACATGGCCATACTGACCTTTGCCACCGCTTTGCCGGATAAATTTACCCTCGGCCTGAACCTCTCCGCGAATAGTTTCTCGGTAAGCTACCTGTGGTTGACCCACATTAGCTTCCACCTTATATTCTCGAAGCATCCTATCTACCAATATTTCCAAATGCAGTTCGCCCATACCAGCAATCACCGTTTGATTGGTTTCTGGATCGACACTCACCCGGAATGTAGGGTCTTCATCAGAAAGAGCCTGAAGAGCCTGAGACAATTTTTCCATATCTTGTTTGGTTTTCGGTTCCACAGCCACAGATATAACTGGCTCAGGAACATAAAGAGACTCTAAGATAATTGGATGGTCTTTATCACAAACTGTATCTCCTGTCAAGGTATGTTTCATACCTACAACTGCCCCCAGATCTCCTGCCTGCAGTTCATCTACATCTATTTTTTCATCAGCTTTGAGAACAATTAGACGAGAAATTCTTTCTTTCTTACCTTTAGTAGAATTTAAAATATAACTACCTTTAGCAAGAACTCCAGAATATACCCGGAGAAAAGTGAGACGACCATAAGGATCTGACATAATTTTGAATGCCAGAGATGCTAGGGGTGCATCATCATCTGCTGGCCTCACATCTAATTCCCCATTTGGCAATGTACCTTGAATGGGTGGAACTTCTTTAGGGGCAGGTAAATAATCTACTACTGCATCTAATAAAAGCTGAACACCTTTGTTTTTGAAAGCAGAACCACATAGCATAGGTACAATTGTACCTGCAATAGTACCTTGACGGAGAGCTTTACTAATTTCCTCTGCTGTAAGTTCTTCACCTTCAAGATACTTTTCTGTCAAAGCATCATCAGTTTCTGCCACTGACTCAACTAACTTGAGACGATATTCTTGAGCTAACTCTTCTACTTCTGCTGGAATCTCAGTTTCTTGAATATCTGTGCCCAGGTCATTGGTATAAATAAAAGCCTTCATTCTCACCAAATCTACAATTCCCCTAAATTCATTTTCACTACCAATAGGAATTTGAATAGGAACTGCATTAGCGTGGAGGCGATCGCGAATTTGCTCATATACCTTAAAGAAATTAGCCCCTGTCCTGTCCATTTTGTTAACAAAGGCCATACGAGGCACTTTGTAACGGTCAGCTTGTCGCCAAACCGTTTCTGATTGAGGCTGTACTCCGCCAACAGAACAAAAAACAGCTATTATACCATCCAGAACCCTCATAGAGCGTTCCACTTCTATTGTGAAATCCACATGGCCTGGAGTATCAATAATATTAATTTGATGGTCTAACCACTTGGTACTAATAGCAGCCGCAGTAATAGTAATTCCACGTTCTCGCTCTTGAGCCATCCAGTCGGTAACTGCGGTGCCATCGTGAACCTCTCCCATTTTATGTACAATGCCAGAATAAAATAGGATTCTCTCTGTTGTTGTTGTTTTACCAGCATCAATATGAGCTGCAATGCCAATATTTCGCACCCGCTCCAGTGGCATAGTTCTTCCCACAGTTACCTCCTTTCCTTAATTGATAATTGATAATGGATAATTGATAATTAGAAGGTATCTATAAAATAAATTTAAGGCATCTCAAAGTTTAGGTTTTCCTCGTTTAGAGCGAATCACAGCAGCTCACTATTAAGCTGAACCATTAATTTGCATCTCACCCACCCTACACCAGGATTTAATATTTTATTTTATAGATACTTTACTTAGGGTTTGCTGATTAAATCTCAACCCTTTACCTGCCCTTTACCCATAGGTCTTGAAGCCCTTTTTGTCAGGGTTAGGAGCGTAATGAATAATAAATAATCAATAAAAACTATCTCTAATTATCCATTATCCATTGAATTAGTAACGATAGTGAGCAAAGGCTTTATTAGCTTCTGCCATTCTGTGAGTTTCTTCTCGCTTGCGAATAGCACTACCCGTTTCGTTAGCTGCATCCATCAATTCATTGGCCAATTTCATAGCCATTGTTTTTCCACCTCTGGATCTAGAATATTGCACTAACCAACGCAAAGCCAGGGTAGTTCCCCTATCAGAGCGTACTTCCATTGGTACTTGGTAAGTAGCACCACCTACACGACGGGCCTTAACCTCTACTAAGGGAGTTACATTCCGGACTGCCTTTTCAAATAGTTCTAGTGGATCTGAATCTGTCCTTTCTTCAATGGCTTTAAAGGCATCGTACACGATATTAAAAGCTACAGACTTTTTACCGTGACGCATTATGCGCCGGACAATCATACTCACTAACCGACTATTATATTTTGGGTCTGGAGGAACGGGACGTCTTTGAACAACTCTACGACGAGACATAATATTATGACAACCAATAAATTGTAAAATGAATAATCGACTTTTGACACTCTCGCCGCTCTTGCTTTCACGCAATTCGGGAGATTCTTGCTTCTACTCCTCTTAACTAGACAATAGTTATTACCAATGGATAATGATAATTGATAATTAAGCCCGAAAGGTTTAAAGCCTTCTATTTCAATAGAAAAAAGTGCTAGAAGATTTCCTGATCTTAAATTCCGTTAGGGTTTTAACCACCAGGTAATTATCCATTATCAATTAATTAATAACTATGTCGCCGTCAGACCGAATCCACAAGCATTTTAGTTTAGGGTCTACTGACTGTCTGGTAGCAGACGGCTCTAAATTCTCTATTTGTTACTAATTTCTTGAATTTTGAATTTTAATAATTTAGCCTTTAGGCTTTTTCGCCCCATATTTAGAACGACTTTGTTTACGGTCTTTGACTCCCGCGGTATCTAAAGTTCCACGAATAATGTGATATCTCACACCAGGTAAATCCTTAACCCTACCACCCCTAATCATAACTACAGAGTGTTCCTGTAGGTTATGACCAATACCAGGGATATAAGCGGTCACTTCAAAACCAGAAGTTAGACGTACCCTAGCTACCTTGCGGAGAGCTGAGTTAGGCTTTTTTGGTGTAGTAGTATACACTCTTGTGCATACTCCACGACGTTGAGGGCAACTTTTCAGTGCCGGGGATTTAGTTTTCTTCTCTGTTTCTTGACGAGCTGAACGAATCAGTTGTTGAATTGTGGGCATTAGTTACAGTTATTCTTGATAATTTTTTTTATACTCTCGCTACAAAAGTAGAATAATTCGAGGTAGAGTTTACTTAATAAATTTTTTCCCCATACTCTCATAGCAGTATCTGCAAATTTAGGCAAGCTACTCTTAAGATTATCTTCAGTTTTTTAACCGAATATATTCTATTTAGTTTCAATGGAAAGTTACACTAGATTCCAGCTTGGTGAGGTACACCCATAACAGAAAAGATACCTGAACTACAAATATTTAATTTTTAATATTTGTACGTCATATACGATCTAATCTTCTGTATATTTGCCTAATAGCTAATATTGAGATAATTAATCAAATAATTAATTTGATTAGGAATAATTTACCGTTGCACCAAATAAATCTGTGGTGCAACGGTCTACTTTTGAGGAAGTTTTGGAAAATTAAGGAACATTTTTTTTGGCTTTATTCCTAGTTATTCCAAATAACTTTACAAACAATCTTTTATATTAAGTTATTTAGATGCTTTTGTCAACATCAAACAGAAAAAGAATTACCACAACCACAAACAACTTTAGCGTTAGGATTGTTAAATCGGAACCCTCCACCCATAAGATCCTCAGAATAATCCAAGGTTAATCCATTCAGATAGTTCAGTTGTTGAGAATCAACTACAACTTTAATTTGGCCATGGTCATAAACTTGATCGTTACTAGCTTCTTGTGTATCAAATTCCATGATGTAACATAAACTACAGCAACCACCAGGTTTAACTTTTAGACGAAATAAAGCATTTGGTTGATTTTGTTTGGACTGAAGACGAATAATTTCTTGGACTGCTGCTTCACTCAAGTTAATCATTGAGAAAATTTTTGGGCTTACGAGTTTAATTAAGACTTTGCTCGAGCATAATCATCTTGAAAACGAACAATGTCATCCTCTCCAAGATACTCTCCATTTTGTACCTCAATCAATATTAGAGGAATAACTCCTGGATTCTCCAAGCGATGAGAAGTACACTGAGGCACATAAGTAGATTGATTATTTTCTAGAATTTCCTCTTTGTCCCCACAGGTAACCTTAGCAGTTCCTGAAACAACAACCCAATGTTCACTACGGTGGTAGTGCATTTGTAGGCTGAGTCGATGTCCTGGTTTTACTTCTATACGCTTAATTTTGTATCCAGTTCCTTCTTCTAAAGTAGTAAATGACCCCCAAGGACGTTCTGTAGTAGTAGTTCCTTGTAAGTCAGAAGGTATAGCTAAATTAGTAGCTTGAGGTGCTTCTTTAAGTTGTACCATTGTTTGACGCTCTCCAAAAGAAAACAATAATGTTAAATTGGTCTCCTTAACCCACGGACTATTAACTATCTAGTATAAAGATAGGTATTATTATTGGTCCGATAAAATTATATACTGATACACAAATATTTTATTTATGGGTTTGAGTTAAATTAGATACCATATCAACCATAGCAAAGTTACCCCTATTACTGTCACCCCCCATTAAAGCTTTTTCCATATCTCTATCAAATCTTCATATACCCAATCCATGAATCTATGTAGAAAATACTAGAAAAAATCAAAAATCATTTATAGTTGCTAGATTTCCGATAAATATTATTGAGAGCTTCAAAATATCGTGGACAGAATATCAACTCTGGTATCAGAACTAACTCCATGCTTAGTAGATTTTACCGAATTATTAATTATTAATTGTTAATTAAATAATTGTGGTTTAAAGCCTCCCCTTGGATAGGGGAAAAAAAGTGCTCTTGAATTTCCCAATCTTCAATTCCCGTAAGGTTTTAACGGCTAGGTAATTATCAATTATCCATTATCAATTATCAATTAATGAATGTCACCCTGGAGAAGGCCCCTCTGCCAGTAGTGAGATTTAACTGAAAAAATTAAAAAATATATAAGCCCAGTTGATAGAAGAAACACTGGACTATAATTAAATAAAACAATTCCAACTACACATAAAATAATTGGCATTATGTGAGGTTGAGACTAAAAGTAGTTGAAAAAGATTGCACTTATAGATTTAATTTGAATCAAAAAACAATAAATTAAAGTGTCCCTCGTGTTTTGTCATAAATCTTGAGTAGAGCGTAGGGTATTTTTTGTATCACAATTATTTTCTGGCAATCATTAAGATAATTTATGAAGTAGTAAAAACAATAGTTTTGCAGGTTTTCTTGGGGAAGTTGTATGGAAGGTCTGTGCTTCTACATAGCCTGCTATTTTTGTCAAGTATTCTCTATATATTTATATATTTTGAAAGACAATGAGGAAAGTAGGAATAAGCATTCAGCGGTCAGCTATTAGCTATCAGTTATTGATGAGAAGAGGAGTTCAATAATTAATAATTAATAATTATTAATTATTAAGGTTTGCTCAAAAAGTCTTTTAGTAGGGAGAAGGAGTCAGGAGTCAGGAGGAATTGGGAATTTAGATGAGGTAGGAAGAAGAATTATCCCTTGGTTTTTCTGCAAGATCGTCAACCCAAAATCCTAACTTTTTGCAGCTCTAGAGAACGAAAACCTTGTACTTTTTCAAGACCTAAAAATGCCGAAACCTTTCTCTATAAAGACTTTGATATTTAATCGACAAACCCTAATTATCTATTATTAATTGCTCATAGCTTACTGCTGACCGCTGATAGCTGAGTCCTTAAAGTATCAACCTTCAAACAACATTAAAATTTCAGTCTATTGTTCAAATTGTTATGTACTTTTTTAAGCAAGTAACAAAACAATTTAGATGAAAACTTCTATATAAAGGGTGACACCCTCTTTAAAGTTATGATGTTATGGGTAAATTAAACATGAATCAATCTCACACAAGTCTAACAGCAAACAAAGAAACTTTTCAGGGCCAAAGATGGCTAGTAGAAGAACGAGATGCCTGTGGAGTAGGTTTTATTGCTCATCCGTCAGGGAAAAAAAGCCACGAAATTATATCGAAAGCTTTACCCGCTCTAACTTGCTTAGAGCATCGTGGTGGTTGTAGTGCAGACCAAGATTCAGGGGATGGGGCAGGTTTAATGACTCAAATTCCTTGGGAGTTGCTGTCTGAAAACTTAGAATTAAACCCTACTAATTGTGGGGTAGGAATGATATTTTTGCCTCAAACAGAAAAGAAAGCAGCAATAGCACGCCAGGCAATTGAAAAAACAATAACTACAGAAGGTCTGACCGTGGTTGGTTGGCGAGTTGTACCAGTTAAACCAGAAGTATTAGGAGTACAGGCACGAGCAAACCAACCACAGATTGAACAAATTATTGTCAGTTCAGACAAATTGCAAGGGGATGACTTAGAGCGATCGCTCTATTTATTGCGTCGTAATATTGGTTGTGCTTTAGAAGACGAAGGTTTTATTTGGGGGATAGATGCTTATATTTGCTCCTTCTCTTGTCGCACTATTGTATATAAAGGTATGGTGCGCTCCGCAGTGCTAGGAGAATTTTACACAGACCTGAAAAATCCAGCTTATAAGAGTTCTTTTGCTGTTTACCACCGACGCTTCAGCACTAATACGATGCCTCGATGGCCTCTTGCCCAACCGATGCGTTTGCTTGGTCACAATGGAGAAATTAATACTCTGTTGGGAAATATTAATTGGATGAAAGCGCGGGAAGCTAGTCTAAGTTCCTCTATTTGGGGGTCACGACTAGATGAGTTAAAACCTTTTGTTGATGCTAAAAGTAGTGATTCAGCAAATCTAGATAACGTGATGGAATTAATTACCCGTTCCGGACGTTCCCCACTAGAAACATTGATGATCATGGTGCCGGAAGCATACAGAAATCAACCAGACCTAGTAAACCATCCAGAAATAGTCGATTTCTACGAATATTATAGCGGTTTGCAAGAATCTTGGGATGGTCCGGCATTATTGGCATTTAGCGACGGTAAACAAGTAGGAGCAGCTCTAGACCGAAATGGTTTGCGACCAGCACGTTACTGTATTACCAATGACGACCTAATTATCGTAGCATCTGAAGCAGGAGTAGTTGAGATACCAGAAACAGAAATAGTTGAGAAAGGTCGTCTCGGTCCTGGACAAATGATTGCTGTAGACTTAAGCACTAACGAAATTCTCAAAAATTGGGAAATTAAAAAACGTATTAGTTCCCAACTACCCTATGGAGAATGGTTAAAACACAGAAAGCAGATAGCAAAGCAACCATTTACCACCAACACTCAACTAGAATCACAAACCCTACTCCAACTACAAACAGCTTTTGGCTATAGTTTGGAAGACCTGGATATGGTGATTAGTGATATGGCAAATTTGGGTAAAGAACCAACATTTTGCATGGGTGATGACATTCCCCTAGCTGTGCTTTCTCAACGTCCTCATTTGCTATACGACTACTTGAAACAAAGGTTCGCTCAAGTGACAAACCCTCCCATCGACCCTCTGCGGGAAGGAATGGTAATGTCACTGAATATGCTTCTCGGTAAGCGTGGCAACTTATTAGAAATTAGTGCGGAAAATGCACGGTTATTAAAAGTAGAATCACCCGTATTAAACGAGGCAGAATTACAAGAAATTCGGGACTCAGAATTTGCCACAGAAACTCTTTCTACTCTATTTGCCGTAGCTAATGGACCAGAAGGACTGCAAACAGCGGTAAATAATTTGTGTCAACAGGCAGCAACAGCAGTTCAGAATGGTAAGGAAATTATTATTCTATCTGACAAATGTGATGGTGGAATAAGTTCAGAATTTGCTTATATTCCGCCTCTGCTAGCTGTGGGTGCCGTTCACCATCACCTGATTAAACACCAGTTACGGATGAAAGCATCTTTGGTGGTAGAAACAGCTCAGTGTTGGAGTACCCATCATTTCGCTTGTTTAATTGGTTATGGAGCTAGTGCAGTCTATCCTTATTTAGCATTAGAGTCCGTCCGTGCTTGGTGGTCTAGCTCCACAGTTCAAAACCAAATGGAACGGGGTAAAATCACAAAAATCACCATCGAAGAAGCTCAGAAACATTATCGTAAAGCAATAGAAGCAGGACTATTGAAAATTCTCTCGAAAATGGGAATTTCCTTACTGTCTTCTTATCAGGGAGCGCAGATTTTTGAAGCTATTGGTATTGGTGGAGATTTATTAGAACTAGCTTTCCGAGGAACTACTTCTCGAATAGGTGGTTTAACTGTGGCAGAATTAGCGCAAGAGGTGATTTCTTTCCACAGTCGAGCATTCCCAGAACTAAATATTAAAAAGCTAGAAAATTATGGGTTTGTGCAATATCGCCCCAGTGGGGAATATCACATGAACAGTCCCGAAATGGCGAAAGCACTCCATAAAGCAGTTGCTACCTTTAATAATGCCAGTGGCACAGGCATCTTGCCTGTGACAAATGGCAATGGGAAACACCCAGAAACAACAGAGTATGACCACTACGAAGTTTACAAGAAATCTTTGCAAGAGCGACCAGTAACAGCTTTGCGAGATTTGTTAGATTTTAATAGCTATTCTCCTTCCATACCTCTAGAAGAAGTCGAACCCGCAGCAGAAATAATGAAACGTTTCTGTACTGGTGGAATGTCTCTCGGTTCATTGTCACGGGAAGCACATGAAACTTTGGCGATCGCTATGAACCGGATAGGAGGTAAGTCTAATTCTGGTGAAGGTGGCGAAGACCCCACAAGGTTTAAGGTATTGGATGATGTTAATGGTCAAGGTTTGTCTACTTTGTTACCTCATCTCAAGGGATTACAAAATGGTGACACCGCTTCTTCTGCTATTAAACAGGTTGCTTCGGGTCGGTTTGGGGTGACTCCAGAATATCTGATGAATGCCAAACAGATAGAAATTAAAGTTGCTCAAGGTGCAAAACCAGGTGAAGGCGGTCAGTTGCCTGGTAAAAAAGTCAGCAACTACATTGCTACACTCCGTCGTTCTAAAGCAGGAGTTACCTTGATTTCACCCCCTCCTCACCATGACATTTATTCTATTGAGGATTTGGCACAGTTAATTTTTGACCTCCACCAAATTAATCCTAATGCTGGTGTTTCTGTGAAGTTGGTAGCAGAAATTGGTATCGGTACTATTGCTGCTGGTGTAGCTAAAGCTAATGCAGACGTCATTCAGATATCCGGTCACGATGGCGGTACTGGTGCTTCTCCTCTCAGTTCAATTAAACACGCTGGTAGTCCTTGGGAATTAGGTTTGACTGAAGTACATCGGGTATTGATGGAAAATCAACTACGCGATCGCGTTACTCTGCGGGTAGACGGTGGTCTGAAAACTGGTTGGGATGTAATCATGGCAGCATTAATGGGAGCCGAAGAATTTGGCTTTGGTTCCATTGCGATGATTGCTGAAGGTTGTATCATGGCAAGAATTTGTCATACTAATAGTTGCCCAGTTGGTGTGGCAACTCAGCAGGAGAAGTTGCGTCAGAAATTTACAGGCGTACCAGAAAACGTAGTCAATTTCTTCTGGTTTGTTGCTGAGGAAGTACGCACTATTTTGGCACGGTTGGGTTATCGTTCCCTCAGTGAAATATTAGGTCGTGCAGACTTGTTGAAAGCACGAGAGAATGTACAGTTAACTAAAACAGAAAGTTTGAATTTAGACTGCTTGATCAAGTTGCCAGATACTCGCACTAACAGAGATTGGTTAAACCATCAAACAGTTCATAGCAACGGTCCTGTTTTAGATGATGTGCTGTTAGAAGACCGAGAAATTCAAACAGCAATTCGCAACCAGGGCAGTGTTTCCAAGACAATAAAAGTAGTTAATACTGACCGGACTGTAGGAGCAAGGTTGGCGGGAGCGATAGCCTCTCGTTATGGGAATACTGGTTTTGAGGGGTTGATTAATCTCACATTTAATGGTAGTGCTGGTCAGAGTTTTGGTGCTTTTAATTTACCAGGAATGACTTTAACATTACAAGGTGAAGCCAATGATTATGTTGGCAAGGGAATGCACGGTGGAGAAATTATTATTAAGCCACCTGTAGAAGCAGGTTACAACCCGGCGGAAAATGTGATTGTTGGCAATACCTGTTTATATGGTGCCACTGGTGGTATTCTGTTTGCTAATGGTCAAGCAGGGGAACGTTTTGCTGTCCGAAATTCTATGGGTAAGGCAGTTATTGAAGGTGCTGGCGACCATGCTTGTGAGTATATGACTGGTGGCGTTATTGTTTGCTTAGGTAAAGCAGGTCGTAATGTTGGTGCTGGTATGACTGGAGGAATTGGTTATTTCTTGGATGAGGATGGTGATTTTCCTGTGAGGGTGAATAATGAAATCGTTTCTATTCAGCGGGTGTCTACACCAGCAGGTGAAGCGCAGTTGCAAGAGTTGATTTCATTGCACGCTGAAAAGACTGGTAGTGAGAAAGCTAAGGCTATTTTGGCTAATTGGTCTGAATATTTGCCGAAGTTTTATCAAGTTGTGCCTCCTTCTGAAGCTGATAGTCCGGTAGCAAGTGTTGATGCTGAAAAGCAGGTTGCGGTTAAGGTTTAGGAATTTAGAATTCAGAAACATTTGCAGATGATTAAATAATTTTGGGGGCGATCACTCTCCATCGCCCCTTTTCAGTTATCAGTTATCAGGTCTCTGTCAAAAGGTGAAAAATTAAGATTGCGTCAAATTTTAGGGGGAGGCTGGACATTAGTAGCGATCGCTGAAGTTTTACCATCATTCTCTGATATGGCTTTAGAGCTGCATATTATATCATGTCTGGTAGCATCGGTCTTATAATATAAGAAAGAAGAAAGAAGAAAGAAGAAGGAAGAAGGCTGAAATTTCCTGAAGACATAACCCTCTCGTTTACACAAACCATACCAACGGACATGATATTATTGCTGAAGCTAATAACAATTGAGCACAAAAAGATACATGAATCATGATGTGAATTTCAAGGTATTTGTGATATATTAATTTTTCAAAATTAACAATTGATCAAACTATGAGTCAAGATCCTCAGAGTATTAGTTCTAATTGGGCACATACCCCTCCTGTTAATGCCTCGAAAGTCGAGGCAGATTATGACTTTTTAGCCGATGATTACGACGATCTAATTAAGGAATGGGGTTACGATGGCCCTCGCATTGGTGCTGAGTTAGCCAAGCAGTTTTTCTCCCTTGAAGACTCAATTCTAGATGCTGGTTGTGGTAGTGGCCTGACTGGAGAATCTCTGTACAATCGGGGGTTTACTAATATTACAGGGGTTGACATCTCCCAAAAATTACTGGATAAGGCGACTCAACGCCAGGTATATCGCGAACTGGTGAAAGCCAACCTGCAACAACAACTTTCATGGCCAGACAACACCTTCGATGCGACCTACTCTATTGGAGTTCTGACCTATTTTCCAGATAATTTCCCTTTGCTGGAATTTTGCCGTGTAACTCGCCCCGGGGGATGGGTACTCTTTTCACAACGGGTCGATTTATTTGAAGAAGGAGGCCACGGAAGAGCATATAATTCTATGGAATCTCAAGGATTATGGCAGCAAAAATACATTTCTCAGCCAACGGCTTACCTTCCTGGACATTCAGAATATGCCCAGAACATTCTTGTCTATTATCTTGCTTATCAAGTTACTAAATAACTCTTTATGTATAAATCTGCATCTACCTTGAATGAAACTAATATTCCTTGTCTTTCTGGCTCATTTCTCCCTGAGAAAAATAATAGCACTTCACAACTAATCGATCGCCAAGCCGAACTTACACCCCAGGCTATAGCTTTATGCCAGGGTGAGGCTCGATTAACCTATTCTGAATTGAGAGTCCGCTCGAATCAACTGGCCCATTTTTTGCAATCTAGAGGATTGGGGCGGGGTAAATTTGTGGGGATTTGCATAGATCGCAGTTTGGAAATGGCGATCGGATTGCTGGGTATTATGAAGTCTGGAGCGACTTATGTTCCTCTCGACCCAAGTTTTCCCACAGAACGTTTGAAGTTTATGGTAAATGATGCTGGGATTCAGTATATTTTATCAACTACAAAATTGACTTCTGAGATTTCACCACTTAATGTGGAAGTTATAGAGTTAGATAAATTATTAAATGAACAACTAGCGACACTGCCAACTGAGTCGCCAGAGGTAACGTTTTTACCAGAAGCTCCGGTTTATCTGATCTATACTTCTGGCTCCACAGGAAATCCCAAGGGAGTCACTATTCCCCATAGCGCTTTGGTGAATTTTTTACTGTCCATGCAGATTTCACCAGGGATTAAAGCTAGCGATCGCCTACTTGCCGTTACTACTATTTCTTTTGATATATCTGGTTTAGAACTTTATCTTCCCTTGATTACTGGTGCGAGTATTCGCTTACTAACGCGCCAGGAAGCTCGGAATGGTAAAATTCTGAATCAACTCACTGAAAGTGGTGAGATTACAATTATGCAGGCAACACCGACAACCTGGCAAATGATGCTCAATGTCGGTTGGCAAGGAAATCCTAACCTGAAAGTCTTGGTTGGAGGAGAAGCATTTCCACCAGCGTTAGCTAAACGAATGCTTGACAAATGTGGGGAAATCTGGAATATGTATGGTCCAACTGAAACCACTATTTGGTCAAGCCTCGCTAGGATTACAGACGCCCAAATTTCAATTGGCAGCCCCATTCACAACACTCGCATCTACATTCTCGATAATAACGAGATTGGTATTGGAGGCAAAGGTTTAGCCTTGGGTTATAAAGACCGCCCTCAGTTGAATGCGGAAAAATTTGTGGATTCCGAAATTGCTGGGGAGCGCATTTATCGCACTGGTGATATGGGTCGCATTGATGAGTCTGGAAAATTACATTTCCTGGGTCGCATCGATCATCAAGTGAAGGTGAATGGATTTCGCATTGAAACTGGTGAAATAGAAGCTCACATTGAGGAATATGAAGGGGTACAACAATCCCTAGTTACGGTGAAATCCTATAGCTCAGATGACTCTAGGTTGGTTGCTTATGTAGTTCCTAAATTAAACGCTACACCAGATATGGTCGGACTTTGGGAACAGGTTTGGACGAATGCACACAGCGATGAATCGGAAGTTTACGATCCTACTTTTAACTATAGTGGCTACAACAATAGCTTCACTGGTAAACCGATGCCAGAAGTGGAAATGCGGGAATGGGGTGAAAATACCCTGAAGCGCATTAAATCCCTGAATCCTACTCAGGTATTAGAAGTTGGCTGTGGAACAGGTATTCTACTTTTTGGTCTGGCTGAAAACATTAAACGTTATGTGGGAACTGATATTTCTCCGGCAGCATTATCCTTTATCCGAAAACAGATAAATGATAATTCGGAGTTATCCTCCAAGATAGAGTTACATCATCGACCAGCTCACAAGCTACCGAATCTGGATTCTGGAAGTTTTGATGTCATAATCATCAATTCAGTGGTGCAATATTTTCCCAGTATTGATTACCTGGAAAGTGTCATTAAACAGTTAATCCCGTTGCTTTCTGCTGATGGCTCTATTTTTATTGGGGATGTTCGTAATCTTCTGTTGTTGAATCACTTCCACAAAAAACTGTTGTCAACGACGACATCGGAAACGGTGAGCGAGCAGCAAATTCAACAGTCTATGAGCAAGGAAGAAGAGCTAGTAATTAACCCGGAATGGTTTTTAGCTTTGAAAAAGGCAATTCCTGCTATTTCCGAAGTTCAGATAATTCCCAAAGCGGGTCACTTTGAAAACGAGTTCACCAGCTACCGCTATGATGTGGTTATTTCAAGAAATTCTCGTTCAAATCTGGCTGTTGAGTGGAGCCATTGGAGGCAAGATGACTGGACGAAAACTCGCCTAACACAAATACTTCAGGAGCAAAAAACGGTAGCTTTGGCAGGGGTTCAAAATTCCCCGATTGTTCCAGATCGTGCCATTAAACCAGCAGACTGTTTCGAGCTAGCTGAAAAATACAACTATCAAGTTTACGTCAGTTGGGCAAATAGCGATGAAACTGGTGTATTTGATGTAGTTTTTCTCAAGGATAACCAGGCAATGCCGATTTTTCCAGAGTCAAACTCATTATCTTCGGTCAAGAAAATGGCTAATTGTCCGATACTACTCAGTTTGTCGCGGCAACTAGAGCCTCGCTTGCGGAACCACCTGCGGGAATTTTTACCCGACTATATGATTCCCAAGGCGTTTGTATTTCTAGACTCGTTTCCGCAAACTCTCAATGGCAAGATAGATCGCAAGCAACTTCCCGAACCAAATATCAAACGGCCTGTACTCACCAACCGTTTTCAAGCAGCCAATACAGATGAAGAACGTATTCTCGTGGAGATTTGGGCGGAAACCCTACAAATAGAAGAAGTAGGAATTACAGACAACTTCTTTGAGTTAGGGGGAACTTCCATTCTTTTAACCCTACTTCATGGCAAAATTCAAGATCGGTTTGCAGACTCTAATATTATCGATCGCGTCGATCTTTTTGAATACCCAACGATTCAAACTCAAGCCAGATATTTACGAAATCAAACAAATTCAAATATCTCTGAGGAAACGAATCAAAAGTTGCCTACAGAAAACCAGCGAGCTTCCCAAAAGCAATTTGCCAACACTCAGGTAGCGGAAACAGATATTGCTATCATTGGAGTTAGCTGCCGATTTCCTGGCGCAGATAATCCAGAAACATTTTGGCAAAACTTGCAGACAGGGGTCGAGTCGATTACATTCTTTACCTATGAAGAGTTACTCGCAAATGGTGTCGATCGACAATTATTACAGAATTCAAAATACATCAAAGCTAACCCGATCCTGAAAGATATCCAGAATTTTGATGCCAGTTTCTTTGGGATTCCCCCATTTGAAGCCGAGATAACAGACCCACAACAACGTCTCTTCTTAGAATGTGCTTGGGAAGCCCTAGAAAGTGCTGGCACTATTCCTACCCAAACCACAGCCAACATTGGTTTATTTGCAGGAGCCGGAATCAGCTCTTACTTGCATCAGGTCTTATCCCAGAGAGGCGACTTCTTTTCATCAGTGGAGAACTTTCAAGTCATGCTGGGCAACGATAAAGATTATCTGCCAACCAGAGTCTCCTACCGATTAAACCTGACAGGCCCTAGTATAAACGTTCAAACCGCCTGTTCGACATCCCTGGTTGCCCTGCACCTAGCTTGCCAAAGTATCCGCAACGGTGATTGCGATGTAGCCTTAGTTGGTGGAACTTCCATCGTTCATCCCTATGATGTTGGTTATATGTTCCAGGAAGGGATGATTTTCTCTCCAGATGGGCATTGTCGCCCCTTTGATGCCAAAGCCAAGGGAACTACTTTTGGCAGTGGGGTCGGCGCAGTCGTTCTCAAACGTTTGAGTCAGGCATTGGAAGATGGCGACCCAATTCGCGCCGTAGTCAAAGGTTCGGCGATTAATAATGATGGTGCTGAGAAAGTTGGATTTACTGCGCCCTCAGTACAAGGGCAAGCTGATGTCATAGCTGATGCCATCAAAGTTGCTGGAGTTTCACCAGATTCTATTTCCTATGTGGAAGCCCACGGCACAGCAACAGAGTTGGGAGACCCAATTGAAATTCGAGCGCTTACCCAGGCATTCCGGAATCAGAGCGATCGCCGTGGTTATTGTGCCATCGGCTCGGTAAAGAGCAATATTGGACACCTGATTTCAGCCGCTGGCGTTGCCGGATTAATAAAAACAGTTCTGGCTTTGGAAAAACAACAAATTCCACCGAGTCTCCACTTCCAATCTCCCAACCCGGCAATTGATTTTGAACAGAGTCCTTTCTTTGTCAATACTAAACTTAGTCCTTGGGTGGCTAATGGCAAACCTCGTATTGCGGGCATTTCTGCCTTTGGTATTGGGGGAACAAATGCTCACGCGATTGTAGCCGAAGCACCAACGGTTGAGACGCAAACTCGACCCAGTAGCAGACCTAGAGTATTATTAACTCTTTCCGGTAAATCCGAGGATGCTCTTCTCGAACTTGCTGCTAAATATACTGACTTTTTGCAAGAGAATCCAAATATATCCCTACCTGATGCTGGGTACACCACCCATGTAGGCAGGAAACACTTTAACGTTAGAGCTGCCTATGTGGGAGGCGATAGCAACGAGATGATTCGGGAGCTGAAGCGCAAGCCCATGGAAATCTCTAGCACTCCTGCTTCTAGCGAACTGGCATTCCTGTTTACGGGGCAAGGTTCGCAGTTTGCTGGTATGGGCAGGAAGTTGTATGAAACAGAGCCTATATTTAAGGATGTAATCAAGCGTTGTGAAACAGCATTTTTAGGTCATCGCGGATGCTCTCTGCTGGATATTATGTTCGCAAAAGATGGAGACACCTCGATTAACAGAACTGAGTTTGCTCAACCAGCACTCTATGCTCTAGAATGTGGAATAGCTGCATTATTTTTGTCTTGGGGGATTCAGCCTAGCATGGCGATTGGTCATAGCATAGGTGAATTTGTTGCTGCCTGGGTAGCAGGGGTTTTCGAGTTAGAAGAAGGGTTGATGCTGGTTGCTGAACGGGGACGCCTGATGCAAGAACTTCCAGAGTCAGGCAGCATGATTAGCATTTTCGCAACCCAGGATGTGGTTATGGGTTATATAGAAGATTACACAGATGTTTCCATTGCTGCAATCAATGGGCAAAAAGCTGTGGTAATTTCAGGTAAACAGGAATCCTTAAAACACATTATCCAGCGTCTAGAAACAGAGAATGTCAGCTATAGAGAATTAGTGGTTTCCCACGGGTTTCATTCTTCACTGATGGAACCAATGTTGGATAAATTTGAACGATTTGCCTCCCAGTTTGACTTCCATCCACCCCAAATCCCCTTCGTTTCTAACTTGACGGGGGATATTTTGGATACAGATCGAGTCTTAGATGCCACCTATTGGAGAGATCATATTCGAGGCACTGTTCGCTTTTACGATGGATTAAAAACTATTGTAGATTCTGGACTAGCTCTCTTTCTAGAAATTGGTCCGAAACCAATCCTCTGTGGTTTAGGAAAACGGGAGTTTCCAGAACTAACCTGGATTCCCACTTTAGAAGGCTCGGAAAAAGGTTATGGCGATATTTTAGACAGCCTTGGTTGCCTCTATACCAAAGGCATTTCCATAGATTGGAATGCTTTTCATACCCATGAAAACCGATTGAAAATTCCCTTGCCTACTTACGCTTTTCAACGTCAACGTTACTGGCCAAAAACAACTATGATTTCCACAGAATATTCTCACAAAACTGCACCATCTGCGATTTCCAATCGGATCGGGCAGGAAATAACTGAAATGGTCGCAACCATGATGCGCATGGATAGCAATGCTCTCGACCGTGAAACATCATTCCTCGCACTAGGGTTAGATTCCCTCACCTTGCTGAATCTTATTACCCGCATTGAAAAAGATTATGGGATTACCCTAGCCATCCATCAATTCTTGGATGAGTTGACTAACCTGCAACAACTTATTGACTTTTTGAGCGAGAAAGTTCCAGAAAAAGCTATTACTGTAACGAATGCAGCCCCATCAACCAATGGAACCGTTGTTCCTCAGCCACCTGCTAACAAGCCCGAAATCGCTGTTGTACATGAAACCAATAATATAGTTCCGCAACCAACGGTTTATCCTACATCTGCTCAAAACGGAAATCATACAGCCCTAGAGCGCATTATTGAGCAACAACTACTGGTGATGGCAAAACAATTAGAAACCATTCAGGGAAAACCAAGTGTAGTTCAAACTCCCGTAGTTTTCTCCCCTCAACAACAGCAACCCCTGGTGAAAGCAATAGAGCCACCCAAGCCAGTAGAAACTTCTAAACAAACACCAACGGGAAAAAACGGATCGGCCCCCGCTCCATTCTCATTTTGGGGTGCAAAAGGCAACGCTGGTAAGCCACCAACAGCCGAACAACAGGCATTCATCGATAATTTAGTACAAGCCTATTCCCAGCGCACGAAGGGATCGAAGGAAAATGCTGCTGCCTATCGCGATTACCTAGCCGATCGTCGCTCAATTCGCGGTCTTCGCCCTAAACTGAAAGAGATATTCTACCCAATTGTTGCAGAGCGTGCCAAAGGTGCTTACATTTGGGATATTGATGGTAATGAATACATCGATATTACCATGGGCTTTGGGGTTCATCTACTGGGTCATAATCCCGATTTCATCGTGAATCCGGTTCGCCATACCCTAGACAATGGCGTGCAAATGGGTCCGCAAACACCATTAGCGGGAGAAGTTGCCAAACTATTTTCTGAGGTAACGGGTAAAGAAAGGGTGACTTTCTGTAATTCTGGCACCGAAGCTGTGATGACCGCCGTACGAATTGCTCGTGCTGCTTCTGGCAAACATAAAATTGTGAAATTTAAGGGAGCTTATCATGGTCACTTTGACGGCACCTTAGCTATTCCGGCAGAAACCGATGGAACACCTTATGGTCAACCCATGTTTCCAGGAACGTCACCCAACATGGTGAAAGATGTCATTGTGCTAGATTATGGTAAACCAGAGAGTCTAGAGGTGATTCGACAATATCGACATGAGCTGGCAGCAGTGCTGGTTGAGCCTGTTCAAAGCCGACTATTAAGCCTTGCACCCAAAGAGTTTTTGCATGAGCTGCGTGCCCTAACCCAATCAGAAGACATTACCCTAATCTTTGATGAAGTGATTATGGGATTCCGAGCTGCACCGGGGGGTGCTCAGGAATATTTTGGTGTTGAAGCCGATATTGCCACCTATGGAAAAGCGGTTGGTGGTGGAATGCCAATTGGGGTTGTAGCTGGAAAAGCCAGGTATATGGATTGCATTGACGGGGGTACTTGGAAATATGGAGACCAATCTTATCCCCAAACCGAACCTACTTATTTCGCAGGTACTTTTTGTAAACACCCTCTGGCAATGTCAGCAGCAAAAGGGGTTCTTCTGCATCTGAAGGAGCAAGGTGGAGCGTTACAAGCCAAATTGAATGACTCTGCAGCTCGACTTGCGCAAGCCTTGAATGACTATTTTCAAACCGAGGGGCTAATGCTGCGGGCTGACCAGTTTGCATCGATTTTCAGAATTGAATTCCAGAGTATGTTTAGCGAACTTTATCTTCCTATCGAAATGGACCTCTTGTTTTACCTATTGAACCATAAAGGGGTTTATGTTTGGGAAGGTCGCGTTTGTTTTGTCTCCGCAGCCCACACCGATCGGGATATCGACCGCATTATTGCCGTAGTTAAAGAAAGCGTTGAAGAGCTGCGTTCAGTTGGATATTTTCCATCACAAACCTCGGCAAAATCAGTCGCTCAAAAAAAAAACGCACTTATCTCCTAACGGAAGAACAGCAACGTCTAGTTAAAATTGCCCAAGATAAACGTGGTTCGACTGCCTATAATGAGTCAATTACGTTTGAGTTGAAGGGAAGACTAGCGATAGATCGTTTACGGAATGCCATACAAACTGTCATCCATCGGCACGATGCTTTGAGAACATCCATCGCTGCCGATGGATTACATCAAATAGTGACGCCAGTCCTGGATATTGAAATTCCTTTGCTAGATTATTCATCTGAAGATGCTCCAGATGAAGCTTTAGATCGATGGCTGTTAGCAGAAAGCCAACAAACATTCGATCTTTATCGAGGACCTCTAATTCGGGCAACAATTATCAAACTTTCTCCAGAGAGATACGCATTCAATATCTGTACTCATCATTTAATTTCCGATGGGTGGTCTCTGGTCGCGATCTTGGAGGAAATTAGTAAGATTTATTCCGGTTGTCTAGATATTCCGCAAATTCAACAATTCACAGACTATTTGCAATGGTATAACCAAGACACCCAAAGCGATGCTTTCAAGACATCGGAACTATTTTGGAGCGAACATCTCAGAACGGTATCCCCTTTACGTTTACCTCTGGATTACCCCGATCCAGAACAACGAACCTACAACGGTGCCCGGATTAGTACAAAGATACCATCCGACTTAACTCTTGCTCTGAAACAACGTTCGATGGCCTGGAATGCAACCTTGTTTCACACACTTCTGGGGGCTTATGTTCACCAAATAACCAAGTTTTGCCAGACAAATGCGATCGCGATCGGAATTTCTGTGAGTGGCCGTCCAACCCATCTGGCCGAACATTTAGTGGGCTACTGTTCCCATTTCATTCCCATCTACCAGAAAATAGATAAAAAGTCAACCTGGAGTCAACAAGTACAACAAACTAAAGCTGCTCTTAGCCAAGCATTCAAGCATCAAAATCTGCCCTTAGCCCGAATATTGGCCAAAATGCCCCAGGAACAACAGGAAAACCTCATACAAGTTACGTTTAACCTGGATATGGCTATGGCCATTGATTTAGTGGGTCTGCAAACTCAGATTATTCCTCAGCCAGTAACTTCTGCACGATATGCAATGGGCCTGAATGTTATCCCTGAACTCGATAGTCTTCATTTTGATTTGGATTACAACACAGATTACTTTAAGGCAGAAACAATGCAAGAATTTCTGGGGAATTTACAGCGCTTTTCATTTCAGTAGACCAAAAAGTAGGTATTCGTAGGGTGTGTTAGCGCTAGCGTAACGCACCAAAGCTCTATATATATATAGTGCCTTTGCGTAAGTCCTGATTATAAGGAAGAAGAAAGAGCGAAGAAGTAAGAAGTTAAGAAGTAACCTCTAATGATGTAGGGGCGATGGATAGCGATCGCCCCTTTTCAGTTATCAGTTATCAGGTCTCTAAAAATTAGGCAAAAATTCTGGAAAATTCTACATCGAAAAAAATTACAGATCATTCCACAGAAGTAGCAGAAAATTTGAGAAATGTTTGGGATAATGTCTGGAATATTTTTGAACCTGATAATTCTTGGAAGGATGACCAGAGTAAACGCGCTTTAATTAAACAAAAGCTTGTTTATTTTTCTCCACAGCACTCTGAGGATGTAGAGCATATAGACAAGGTTATCAAGGCTCTCACTAGAGGAGTAAGTCTAGTACAAGCAGCAACATCTATGCTAAGTATTGAAACTCCGAAACCTCAGTTGAAAACTTCATTCCTCCAACGGCTCCAGAGTCGAGAGCGTCCAGTGATAATCTTTGATGGCGCAATGGGAACTAACATCCAATCCCAAAACTTGACCACCGAGGACTTTGGTGGAGCGAAATATGAAGGTTGTAATGAATATCTAGTCATCACCAAGCCAGAAGGCAGTGGCCAAAGTCCATCGTGATTTTCTGGCAGCGGGAGCGGATGTTGTCGAGACCGACAGGCCATGCTGGGGATTTGAGGGCACTTCCTCTTTCGGAGTTACTGGAAAAAATGCAAGTCGCCATCACTCACAAATCTCTTTTATAACTGTTTATTTGCTCTAGAGCAATGTCCCAATTTCAAGCGATCGCCTACTCCAAATGACTCATGGGCCAAAGGTTCATCTCCCTTGGATTTGATGTTTTTCATCGATTTTAAGAGTTGTAAATCTGTGCCGTATTTGCTAATTGAGATTTGTCGGCTCAATGGCTCAGTCCAGTGGCAGTTTAGGGATTTCACTAAGAAGCAAGCGATCTCCTGTCCGTCCGCTGCGACGCCGAGTTAGGCAGTGCCAAGGTGATTGCTGGGTTTCATGGTTCAACCCAGCTTACGGGCAACTCGTTTACACTGCCCTCTCACAGAAATTCACAGAAATTCACAGAATCTCTCTAAAGATTGTTCTATAATAGAGAATAGAAAATATTGAGGGAAGCTGTCAACACTGGAATTTGGCATTTTCCTTGCCTGGGTTCTATTATTCGATCGTTTGTTGGCAAACGCAAGTCTGCATCATCGCAGCGAGTCCCCAGCGAGTTGAGGAGTATGTTAAGGGAGATAAGTGGATCGTGAAATAACCTGGGATAGGGAGGGCAAGGGACTCGGTAGAGATTTTCCTCTGTCCCTCTTGAGTTGATGTCGCCCTCACTCTACTGTTCGTTTAGAACGAGGAGTTATCATGATTACCACCGCCATATTCCCAGGCCGCTACGTTCAAGGCAATGATGCCATCCACCTGTTGGGAGAAGAATTGAGCCGTTTGGGCCAGAAAGCCCTCGTAATGATGGGACCCGTAATCTTTCCCAAATTGCAACCAATTGTTGAAAAGTTCACCCAAGGAAAAATAGAAGTCTATCTAGAACGATTTGGGGGCGAATGTTGCGATCCTGAAATCGAACATATGGTAGCTTTAGGTAAAGCCCAGAACGTTGATATGATCGTTGGTATTGGGGGCGGAAAAACCATCGATACCGCCAAAGCAACTGCCCATCACTTACAACTTCCTGCTGCTATTGTTCCCACCATTGCTTCTACGGATGCTCCCTGTAGCGCCTTGGCTGTCATTTACACCCCCGAAGGCGTTTGGGAACGTTATTTAATATTACCACGCAATCCCGATCTGGTGTTAGTGGATACCAATATTATCGCCCGCGCCCCGGTTCGGTTCCTGGTAGCTGGAATGGGAGATGCTCTGGCAACTTGGTTTGAAGCTGAAGATTGTCAAATCAAACGGGCTAAAAATATGACTGGCCGCATGGGACCTATGACAGCTTTTAACTTGGCTCATTTGTGTTACGAGACGCTGCTTGAATATGGAGTTCACGCGAAAATCGCCTGCGAACAAGATGTGGTGACTCCCGCATTAGAACGGATTGTGGAAGCGAATACGTTGTTGAGTGGACTCGGGTTTGAAAGTGGCGGACTCGCTGCTGCTCACGCCATCCATAATGGGTTTACGATTCTAGAGGAAACCAAGAAATTCTGGCACGGCGAAAAAGTAGCGTTCGGGCTACTTGCTATGTTGATTCTCACTGATCGCCCCAGCCAAGTCATAGATCGTGTGTTTGGCTTTTGTGAGTCAGTGGGCCTCCCTACCACCCTCGCCGATATCGGACTTGATGGCATCAGTGACGATCGCCTGTTGTTAGCAGCTCAGCGGGCTTGTGGTGTGGGTGAAACCATTTATAACGAACCCTGCGAAATTACTCCCGAAAGTGTCCTGGCAGCACTGTGTACAGCAGATGCGGAAGGGCGACGGAGACATGCCTAAATCAGGTAATGTACCGTTTTAGGCACATTACCTGATTTAGGGGTTTTGGTGCGTTCATCAGATTTTGAAGTGTTGGTTTTATGTTGGGGTTGTGACCGATGAACGCACCCTACGCGCTTCTATTATTTGCTCTAGAGAAATGTCCCAATTTCAAGCGATCGCCTACTCCAAATGACTCATAGGCCCAAGGTTCATCTCCCTTGGGTTTTATGTTTTTCGTGGATTTTAAGGGTTGTAATCTATGCCGTATTTGCTAGGTGAGATTTGTCAGCTCAACGGTAAGACTCACCGGCTGCAGATAACTTATCGCCTCAAGTAGATATTTCAAGTAGCAGTCCGGTGCAGTCTAGGGTTAGACGTATATTGGGTGCTCAACCTTATAAATCATAAGCTTAGTCCTTGCTGTTACCGTAATAATTTACACAGGAATGTACTTGACAGAATATGGTGCCCAATGCTCTTTCCAAGGTCTTGCCTCTTCTAGTTCATAGGCCAGTTCATACAGCATCTTGTCATTGCCAATGGCCGCTTGAAACATAGTACCAATCGGCAAACCTGACTCATCATCCCAATTTAAAGGTACTGACATAGCTGGATTACCAGCCACGTTAGTGGGAGCCGTATAGGCCAGACGATTTTGTAGGAACTCTAGAGTTGAGTCATTGACTCTGTCGTTTGGTGTTAGTGCGTCTCCCTCGACAAATATAACAGGCATGACTGGCGACATCAAAATATCGATCGATTCAAAAGTCTCAATATAAAAGCCTGGAACTTTAGCGAGATAGGCTTGCCCTTGGGCTTCTTGCTCATCTGTAATGGAAGCGCCGTATTCAATTAGGGAAGCGGTAAATGGATCTAGGAGACCTGACTCGGCGGCTGCTCTACCACTGAGGATTTCTGTAGATTCAGCCACAGTCCCGAATTGTCGTAAAAATGCACCATTATAGTTTGTAAAAAACTCCACCTCATTCACGGGGAAAGTGACCTCAACGACCTCATGCCCCAAATCTTGCAGCAACCGTACAACATTTTCTTGGGCTTTACGAACAGGCTCTTCAACGACCAGCCCCCCACGAATTGAGGCAGCATAACCAATCTTCAATCGTCGGGTTGAGGGACCAGTCACCAGCCCCACAGGTTCAAATACTTGGCTAGACTTGTCTTCAGTGTCATTGAAAAGGGCGGCACTATCACGCACTGTTCGACTCAAAGCCTGGTTTGTTTTGAACGGATTATGCCCACCATCGGATTCACCAGAGAGCATACGTTCTCGGCTAGGTTTCATGCCAAAAACGCCATTGGCACAGGCGGGCAATCGGTTGGAGCCACCGCCATCAGTTCCGTGAACTAAAGGCAAAATTCCTGCTGCCACAGCAGCCCCTGCTCCTCCACTAGACCCCAGTGTGGACTTAGATAAATCCCAGGGGTTGCGACTCAAGCCAAAGGCACTATTATTCGTGACAATACCCAACTGGGCAAACTCTGGAACATTGGTCATGCCTACAATATTCATGCCTGCGGCTTCGACCCCGTCAATGTATCTCACATTTCTGACTGGGACATTTGTCAGTTGCAGTCGTGAGCCATCGGTACGACGGACTCCCCCGACATCAATCATATCTTTGATTAAAATTGGCACACCAGCAAACGTGCTGTTGAGAGGAATTTGATCAGCTTTTTCCAAAGCCCTTTCGAAGGTAGGAGTAGTCAAGACATTGATAATTGGCTCCATCGCTTCAATACGACGAATAACTACTTCAACTAACTCTCTAGCCGTAATCTCTCGTGCTTTGATCAGTTGGGCTAAACCAAGTGCATCGTAATCTATCAATTCGTCGGATTCCCTCATGCGAGCAAGTGCTTCAGGCGGAATAGGGAATAGTTGGTTGGCGAGAGTATTTGTTCCTGGTCGAGTTGTTTTGGCTTGACCTAACTTACCTAAAGCGAGGGTGCTAGTTAGTCCTACAGCCATACTACTCGTCAGAAATGCACGTCGATTTAATTGAACCATTAAATTTCTCTCCACGATTCCGATGCTTCACTGAAGTTGAAGCAATAAATAGCTTAAGTATCTCCTCTAGAAATAGTCAAGCACAATAGAAGTTCTATGATCAACTGGAGCATATCTTAGCTTGGAGATGCCCAAAATATGGCTAACTATTGCTTATTATGCTTGCTCCTATCTAAGTCAGTCTAACCATTCCAATTAGGGGTATTAGGCTGATCTTGATCGCGATAACAGCCCTGTGAATGACGTTAGGCTAAATAAAGTCTTGATAACACCCCACAATAGAGTGTTATGCAGATCGTAGTCAGTCTATTTTTCCAATTTGGCATATTACACAGAGCCAAATCTTGATAATATCCCAAATTAGGGGTTTATCACGATCTTACTCTGCATATTAGCCCTGTCAGCGGATGTTATGCGGCTTTCTTCATCAAATCTTCATTATCGCCATAGTCCTTCAAATCTGGACTGAATCGATGTTTTGAATGGTCTGAGTCGGTTGATTAATCCAGCAATGGGACTGTTTCGCCTACCACCTGAAACTGCATCGCCTGTCATTCTGGCATCAGTTCGCAAATACGGCCTACTGCTTTTGCTGAACCCAATACGGTCAGCCTGTTGTCTCCGGTGCAAATCCTCACAGGCGTTGATCTGGCTGGGGTACTGTTCCCCTGTCTGGTGACAGCACTGATGATCGCTTGCGAACAGTCTTTCAAGTTTGCCCTGATGTTGATGGGGAGGCAGGCGATCGCTACAATCTTTTTTTCTCTATTACTTGCTTGGGCAGGAATATTGATTAAAAGGTCAAAAAAAGGCCCAAAAGTAGTTGATGGTGATGGCCCTAATCCAACATGACGACAATTGTAAATAAATAAAAAGTATTTTTATGTTATCTTAATTATAAGAATAATTATCATTCTCATACACAATTATCCTCCTCAACCTTCCAAGCTGAATAGCTTTGGGGTTAAAAGTATGCAGGATAAGTCCGAGGCCAGCTATAACCATTACATCTTTTATGCTAAGTATTGAAACTCCCAAACCTCAGTTGAAAACTTCATTTCTCGAACGGCTCCAAAATCCGGATCGTCCAGTGATAATCTTTGATGGCGCAATGGGAACGAACATCCAATCCCAAAACTTGACCGCCGAGGACTTTGGTGGAGCCAAATATGAAGGTTGTAATGAATATTTAGTCATCACCAAGCCAGAAGCAGTGGCCAAAGTCCATCGTGATTTTCTCGCAGCGGGGGCGGATGTTGTCGAGACCGATAGCTTTGGCTCAAGTCCCTTAGTCCTCGCAGAGTACGATCTAGGCGATCGCGCCTACGAACTAAGTAGAAAGGCGGCAGAGTTGGCTCGCCGTTGTGCGGATGAGTTTACCACTCCCGAAAAACCAAGATTTGTCGCAGGTTCCATCGGTCCTGGAACCAAACTACCCACCCTCGGTCATATTACATACGATGAATTGAGATCGAGCTTCATGGTGCAAGCAGAAGGTCTCTATGACGGGGGAGCCGATCTGTTCATCGTGGAAACCTGTCAAGATGTTCTGCAAATTAAGGCGGCATTGAGTGCCTTTGAGGCGGTGTTTGCCAAAAAAGGTGCGCGCCTCCCCTTAATGGTGTCCGTGACTATGGAAATTCAGGGAACCATGTTGGTGGGGACAGATATATCTGGGGTACTGGCAATTCTGGAACCCTTCCCCATTGATATTTTGGGGCTAAATTGTGCGACGGGTCCCAATTTGATGACTTCTCATATTAAGTATCTGTCAGAAAATTCGCCGTTCCCCATTTCCTGTATCCCGAATGCGGGGCTACCAGAAAATATTGGCGGTCAGGCAGTTTATAAAATGACCCCCCAAGAATATACAACTGCCATGACAGGGTTCATTGCCGAACATGGGGTTCAGATTGTCGGGGGTTGCTGCGGTACCCGCCCAGCACATATTCAAGCCTTAGCCGAGGCTGTGGAACACACCCAACTAAAAGAGCGTTCGGTGCGAAAAAATGCCGTGGGTGAGATTCGATCGCCCCTCTCCTATACGCCAGCAGCAGCTTCCATTTATTCCGCCCAAACTTATGAGCAGGATAATTCTTTTTTAATCGTTGGGGAGCGATTAAATGCCAGTGGTTCTAAGAAAGTCCGCAAGCTGTTGAATGAAGATGATTGGGATGGGTTATTGGCGATCGCTAAATCCCAGGTCAAAGAAGGGGCGCATATGCTGGACGTAAACGTGGATTACGTCGGGCGTGATGGAGAGAGGGATATGCGAGAACTGGTTTCGCGACTGGTGACTAATACGACCCTTCCACTGATGCTCGACTCCACCGAGTGGACAAAAATGGAAGCAGGTCTCAAGGTTGCAGGGGGCAAATGTTTGCTCAATTCCACCAACTATGAAGATGGGGAAGAGCGATTTTTTAAAGTGTTGGAACTGGCAAAAGAATATGGTGCAGGAGTTGTCATCGGCTGTATCGATGAAGAGGGAATGGCTCGAACCGCCCAGAAAAAATTCGAGATTGCCCAACGCGCTTATCAGGATGCGCTCAACTTTGGGATTCCACCCCATGAAATTTTCTATGACACCTTAGCCCTACCGATTTCAACTGGGATTGAGGAGGATCGGGAAAATGCCAAAGCAACGATCGAATCAATTCGACTGATTCGGGAAAATCTTCCCGGTGTTCACTTTATGCTGGGGGTCTCTAATATTTCTTTTGGCTTGAGTCCAGCCACTCGCATCACCTTAAATTCCGTCTTCCTGAATGAAGCGATGAAAGCTGGGATGGATGGTTCGATTGTCTCCGCTGCCAAGATTTTGCCGTTATCGAAGATTGACGAAGAACATCAACAGATATGTCGCGATTTGATTTATGACAATCGCAAATTTGAAGGGGATATTTGCACCTACGATCCGTTGACGAAACTGACGGAAATTTTTGCGGGGGTGAGTGCAAAGGATGCTAGATCGAGTGCTTCCTTAGCAGATTTGCCCATCGACGAACGCTTGAAGCAACATATTATTGATGGCGAGCGCATTGGATTGGATGATGCGTTAAAGGCGGGTTTAGATGCAGGTCATAAAGCACTAGAGATTATCAATACTTTCTTGTTGGATGGGATGAAGGTTGTGGGCGAACTGTTTGGCTCTGGTCAAATGCAATTGCCCTTCGTATTGCAGTCAGCCGAAACCATGAAATCTGCAGTGGCTTTCCTCGAACCCTACATGGAAAAAATCGAAGGAGAAGACGAAGATCGCGGTAAAGGGAAATTCCTGATTGCTACCGTTAAAGGCGATGTCCATGATATCGGGAAGAATCTAGTGGATATCATCTTGACCAATAATGGCTACAAGGTGGTCAATCTGGGAATTAAACAAGCCATTGAGGCAATCGTCGAAGCTTATGAGCAGCATCAGCCTGATTGTATTGCCATGAGTGGCTTGTTGGTGAAGTCTACAGCATTTATGAAAGAAAATCTGGCAGCATTTAATGCTAAAGGGATTACAGTTCCAGTGATTTTGGGCGGTGCAGCACTAACACCAAAATTTGTGTATGGAGATTGTCAAGATACTTACAACGGGCAGGTTATTTACGGTAAAGATGCTTTTGCCGATTTGACCTTTATGGATCGGCTGATGCCGGCAAAAGAACAGGAATGCTGGGTGGATACCGAAGGCTTTACAGGGGAATTTGCTCAGTTTAACCAAAAGGGACGCAAAGCGATTGAAGATTTAGATCGAGAAGTCAATGGTGATGGGCAGAAATCCGATGGCGATGGGAAGAAATCCGATGAACCCACTATCATTGATACCAAACGCTCGGAAGATGTGGCGATTGATATCGAACGTCCTACGCCGCCTTTCTGGGGGACGAAAATTCTTCGGAGTAACGATCTAGATTTAGAAGAACTGTTCTGGTACATAGATTTGCAGGCACTGTTCGCTGGTCAATGGCAATTCCGTAAACCGAAAGGTCAATCTCGCGAGGAATATGATTGGTTCCTGGCATCGAAGGTTCATCCGATCTTGGAAGAATGGAAGCAAAAAATTCGCACAGAAAAATGGTTGGAGCCAACTCTAGTTTATGGCTATTTTCCCTGTGTAGCTATTGACAATTCCGTTCATGTTTACGATCCTAGTGTAATCGAGCAGGGGTTAACACCGAAAACAGCAACCCCTTTTGTCACTTGGACATTCCCCCGTCAGAAATCCGGGCGTCGGCTGTGCATTGCTGATTTCATCCGCCCAGTTGAACAGAATCAATTTGATGTCTTGCCTATGCAGGCAGTCACTATGGGAGAAATCGCCACCGAGAAAGCACAGGAACTTTATCGAGACAACAAGTACACCGATTATCTCTATTTCCACGGGATGGCGGTGCAGTTAGCGGAAGCTTTGGCAGAATGGAGTCATGCCAGGATTCGGCTGGAATTAGGCTATGGAGATTTAGAGCCAGATAACATTCGCGATGTATTAGCGCAGAGGTATCAGGGTTCTCGGTATAGTTTTGGCTATCCAGCTTGTCCGACGGTGATGGATCAAGTGCCACAGTTGCAATTATTGGGATGCGAGCGCATTGGGTTATTGATCGATGAGAGCGAACAGCTTTATCCAGAGCAATCGACCACTGCTTTTGTCACCTATCATCCTGTCGCTAGATATTTTAGTGCGTAAGAGCGATCAGCAATGGGGTCGCGCTGAAATCCAGGCGATCTCTAACTTTTCTTGATAATTGCTAGTTTCTGTAGGATGTGTTAGCGATAGCGTAACGCATCAAAACCTGAATATGCGGTGCGTTAGGCAGAGCCGTAACGCACCCTACTAGACTGACACGCCTAAAAATGTAGGTTGTGTTGTAGCTTGCTTCCGCGTAGCGGTACGACAGTGAAACCCAACAAAACCTTGCTAATGTTGGGTTTCGTCCCTCAATCCAACCTACACTTATTGCACCATTTAAGGTGTGTCAGTCCACTACAAGCTAAATTCCAACTGGATTTGCTTTCAAAATAGAGGTCTCTAATGAGTCAAACAAACGATGGATCGAATTGGCATCAAGATTTTATTGCCAGTAATTTGCTGGTTATTGGCTATAATGCTTGGGCTGGTCATCTCAGTCAGAAGCGCGGTGCGATAGTTTGTAGCACAAATTCTCCAACATTGGGGGTTAGCGGAGAATCATTCCAAACCCATTTTGTCGGACGTTCTCGCCTGGCGCCGTTCCTGAATGCCTGGTTAGCGGCTCCTGACACTGCAATTTTGCCCCATGACTTTATGATTGCTCACATCTTGGAAGTTGTCGATAATTATGATCCCACCACAGAGGTTGTACTATTGCTGGAGTCTTTCGAGCAGGCGATGTTCTTTTACTTGAAAAACCTACCCATCACACCACCTCAATGCTACGAGCAAGTATGTAAGACTTGGGATGAATTCCAGCCAGGAGTTAGTGCTGGGCAAGATGAACAACTTCCAACAATCTGTCAGAACTGAGAACTCAATAAACTGGTGATTTTGGAATGGTTCATTCCCTAGACATTGGCGATGAAGGTTTAATGCTTCTCAAAATGGAATATAGCAATCCTAAATAGATTGTCAAAAATTAAAAAGTACACAGAAATTAGAAATTCTCTTTTTCTGTATACTTTTCCCTTTTTCCTATTCCGTAATATTTGCCATTGCTTATTCCCCATTCCCTCAAGCGACTAATTATTTGACACGACTAAAATAGGATTGATATAGTATGGAGTGCCTAGTAAACATAAATCTCACTGAGGTATTTTATGGGATTGAATGACTGTCACAATTTTCACGATTTCCGAAAATTAGCGAAACGCCGACTACCACGAGCGATTTTTGATTACATCGATGGAGCTGCCGATGATGAACAGAGCTATCGGCGCAACACTGAAGCCTATGGAGACTGCGATCTGATTCCGAACGTGCTTGTCGGTGTGGAAAATGTGGATATGTCAGTTGAGGTGATGGGGCAAAAACTAGATATGCCTATCTACTGTGCCCCGACAGCATTGCAACGCCTTTTTCATTACGAAGGAGAGCGTGCGGTTGCGAGGGCGGCGGCAGAATATGGCACAATGTTTGGGGTGTCTTCACTGGCGACTGTCACGGTTGAAGAAATCTCCAAGATTGCAAACACGCCGAAGATGTTTCAGTTCTACTTCCATAAAGATCGCGGCTTGAATGATGCGTTGATTGAACGCGCACGAGCAGCAGACTTTAATGTGTTGGCATTGACCGTCGATACCATTACTGGTGGTAATCGCGAACGGGATTTGCGTACCGGATTTACTTCGCCACCCAAATTAACACTTGACTCCTTAATGAGTTTTGCGACTCACCCAGCATGGGCTTGGAACTTTTTGACAAAAGAAAAGTTCGATATGCCACATTTGTCTGGCTATGTCTCGCAGGGAACGAATTTAGCAGTCTCTGTTGGCGATTACTTCTCAACGATGCTAGATCAATCCATGAATTGGAATGATGCTGAAAAACTCTGCTCGCAGTGGAACGGGCAGTTTGCACTGAAAGGGATAATGAGTGTGGAAGATGCCAAGCGTGCTGTTGATATTGGTTGTACGGGTATTATGGTTTCTAACCACGGTGGCCGTCAGCTTGATGGTTGTCGCAGCCCCTTCGATCAACTCGCAGAAATTTGTGATGCTGTTGGGGATAAAATTGATGTCATTTGCGAAGGTGGTATTCAGCGCGGTACTCATGTGCTTAAGGCCCTATCTGTTGGAGCTAAAGCCTGTTCAGGTGGGCGATTCTATCTTTTTGCATTGGCCGCTGCTGGGCAAGCAGGAGTTGAGCGTGTTTTAGGTAATATGCGCACTGAGATTGAGCGTGATATGAAATTGATGGGAGTCACCAAGCTCGATCAATTGAGTAGAGATAATCTACGCTTTCATCACTCACGATGAAGTTGCGTAGGGTGGGCAAGGTCTAATGAAAGAATTGAGAATTTTCCTCCTTATGCTTGCTCACCCTACAAATCTACCGAGAAAGAACTGTATTCTCAACAAATTTCTCATAGCTTGCACTTAAGTACAGGACAAAAAACGGAGGAAGTCGAGAAAAGCGGGAAACTGGTGGTCAAGATTGGTGAAAATGGAGCGTAGATAGTCAAATCCCAAGCGAAACAGACTTTTGCCTCGCCTTTTGAGCGATCGCCGAGAAAGCTATCGGCTGAAAGTTAACTATACTACCTATGTAAATATTTGAAGATTACACCTGTATGCTAGAATTAACTACTCTTAAACAAACAGCCCTAGATTATCTTTTGTCCAATCTGGAAGTATCTCCAGAACATTGTCACTTGTTTGAGGTTGTAGGTGCAACCTGTTTTGATAATAATGAGTGGATGATTAATATTAGTATTGTCGGTTTGATCGGTAAATATTGGAGTGTTTTTGTCGATGGCAACACGGGAAAAATTTCACCAGACTGGGAGTTTAATACAGATTGCGAATACTTAAATGAACCCCATCAATATTCCCATCTACCCGACTATTTGAATCAACTACTCGATCGCCTTACGGTCAAAATTCTTAGATAGATTAACTACTTTTTTTATATATAGGACTTACGCACGCGAAACCCGGTTTCTAGGATAAATCCTTGTTTTGAGCAATAGACGTCTAGGAGAAACCGGGTTTGTGGGTTCTTCTGCGTAAATCCTGATATAATAATGATTGTCAAAATTACAAAATTTAGCTAACATGAATCCCCTATTTACCACTCGCACTTCCGTAGAACAGGTTGAAGAAGGTTTGTTACTTGCGCCCAAATTTGATGTCAATGGTTTGATTCCAGTTGTCACCACAGATGCCAACACGGGTGAAGTGCTGATGCACGCTTATATGAATGAAGAGGCGTTAGTTAAAACCATTGAAACAGGTGAAGCTCACTATTACAGTCGCAGTCGTCAGCAGCTATGGCATAAAGGTCAATCTAGTGGACTGGTGCAAAAAGTACAGCAGTTAGCTATTGATGACGATCAAGATTGTCTGTGGATGCAGGTTAAAGTAGCTGGTTCGGGAGCTAGTTGTCATGTGGGTTATCGTTCTTGTTTTTATCGCTGTATTCCTACGGGAAAAAGTGCAAGTGAATCCCAGCAACCAATTCAGTTAACATTTACCGAAACGGAGAAAACTTTTGACCCGAAAACAGTGTATGGTGATGCTCCCAACCCAACACAATTGTAAATTTACTTCAACCGTTTATAGCGGTTTTCATTTTAATGAACCACAGTAGGGACGTTTTGCGGAGCATTCCGGAACGGAAAAAGCATTTTTGTTATCCAACGTCCCTACAAGATTTTGGTTATGGCGATGTGTTTCATCCATGCAAAGAAACCCGGTTTCTACAATAAATCGTTGTTTTGAGCAATAGACGTCTACGAGAAACCGGGTTTATGGGTTATCCTGCGTAAGTCCTGTAATTATTCGGTAAAGATTGAAACAAAAAGGAAAAATGAATGGGAACGGCTCTTTTTAACTTCCCTTCGGGGAAGTCAAAGCTCTCCGGTGGGGGAGCGTCATAAAGGAAAGCCAGGGCAAAGATTCGGATACCTTCATAAGCTAAACGTTCATATGCCGCAAGACATGCTAGGTACATTTTGTTAGTATCAATGTCAACACAGGGGTCCGACATCACCTCTGTCACGCGCAGCGGTCAGGGTTTCCCAGACTGAAGAATCCCGCGTTGTCCCGTAAGGGCAACGTCGGGAGTATGTCAAGCATCTCTAGCATTCTTTTTTCAAAGTTATATAGCGCTACGGGCTAGGGAATAGGGAATAGTAAACTGTCAAAGGGTTTTTCCTATAGGGAAATGCTCCGCAAACAGGATTTAGAAATGTCCGCGCCCTGAATGCGTAGTGCTATATTAAGAGAAAATCTTGAGCTTGCAAGTTGGCTTGATTTTCTAAAGTTGCAAACAGACCACCATCACCGAAACCGCTAGTTGTACCATCAGGGTTATAGAAAAGTTGACCATTGGCAGAATTATAAACTACTTTAGCGCTGCTAATATCTGCTGCTGCATCACTATCAACAATGGCAAATTCTCCTGCAACACTGAAACCATCCCCAACTAGACTACTCAAACTGCTAAAGGTAGTTTTATCTAGAACTATTTTGTCTGACTCAGCACTATTGAAGTCTCTAATAATATCTGAACCAATATCAGTCAAGTTAAATTGACTGCTAATATCAAAGATAAAGCGATCGCTATTACTACCACCTGTTAAAGTATCTTTACCCTGTTCGCCATTGAGAATATCTAGACCATCCCCACCGTTAAGAATGTCATTTCCTGTACCACCTGTAAGAGTATCATTACCCAACCAACCAGTCAGGGAGTCATTACCTGCATTGCCGTTGATAATATCGTTGCCTTTGCCACCACCAACTTTATCTTGACCATCACCGCCATTAAGTTCGTCATCACCTGCGTGACCTCGGAGCAAGTCGTCCCCACTATCACCGTTGATTAGGTCGTTCCCTATACCTCCTTTGAGACTATCTGCGTGATTGCCACCGTTGATAATATCGTTGCCTTTGCCACCACCAACTGTATCTTGACCATCACCACCATTGAGTTCGTCATTACCTGCCTGACCGTGGATAAAGTCGTCCCCACTATCACCGTTGAGTTGATCGTTACCCGCACCTCCACCTATTGTATCACTACCACTACCACCGTTCAAAGTATTATTGCCACCCAAGCCATGTATAAGATCATCATCTGATGTACCGTTGAGTAAGTTATCTGAGTTATCACCAGTTATAGAGGATGTAGGGATAAACTCAACAGCACCAATATCAGTAATGCTGCTACCATTATTATCACCATCCACAGGGCGAGTATTGCCTAACTGGTCTGTGAGCGGTGCATTAGTATCAACTCCTGCATCAATGGCAGCACTACCATCTTCCAAGGGATGAACCAAGAAACCGTCAACTTCTTGCAACTCTCCCAAGTTAGGATCGCCAATTACAATATTCGCCGTCACTAATTTGTTATCGCTATCTACTGCGGGAAATTGTAAGTTACCTCCCCTGTCAGTTAATTGATAGTGTGTTTGTTGGCTAATGCCATATACATTACCAGCAGTATTGCGATCAAATATCGTATTTCTGACTTCAATATCAGGAGCTACACTCTCTATAGTGTGAATAGCACCTGAAATATTTGCTGCATAATTGTTAGTAATTGTCGTAGGTGCTAAGGTAGCGATCGCTCCTCCTAGTCCCACCGTACCATCTGGACTTTCTGTTCTGTTCTCGGAAAAGGTACTGTTGACAATATTGACTCTGATTAAATCTGGTTGTTGTTGGACCCACAAACCTCCACCCTGGGACTCGGCAGTATTGCCCGCAAAAGTAGTATTGGTAATTTGATGCTGCACCGGAGTGGTACGGCCAGCGCTACTGTTCCCTGTACCCAGTCTGATCCCCCCACCATGAGCAAAATTATCGTCGTTAAAAATTACAGAATTATTGAGAACCTGAGTATCTTCAACTACTACATTATCCCCCGGATAAGTATACAAGAACGCTGCACCACCAGCACCGGCACCTTTGTTATGTTCAAACAAACTATCGCGGATGATAATGCTGCCGTTATCGCCCCCGAAACTGGCAGAAACTCCATCGGTATATATTGCACCCCCCAAGCCTTTTTTACCAGTTGGTGTGAATGCTCCAGCAGTGGTGTCGTTATTGATAAATATCGAATTTTCTATTGTCAAAGCAGTGGAAGGAGTATTGATAGCACCACCGTTAATTCCTTTGTTATTCGTAAACTCACTATCTTCAACTGTTAGAACAGCAAAGCCATTTGTAGAAATTGCACCGCCACCTCTTTCACTTTCTCCGGCAGTAGCATCGTTGTTGTCAAACTTACTGTTAATAATTGTCGTATTACTCTGATGCTCTGCCCAAATAGCACCGCCTCCTTCTCCAGAGGTTACGTTATTTTCAAAGGTGCTGTTTTCTACGGTTAGCGTACTTTGAAAGCCAGTCTTGATTCCGGCTCCGTTTCCTGCTGCCCCTGGTTCGGTGGTTCTGCCATTGGCAATTGTCAGATTTTTAATAGCAACATCTGTATAATGACCTGTGTGGAAAACTCGATGGGTATCATTCCCACTAATAGTTAAACCTGGCGCATCTACTGCATCAATTATTATGTCTTCCTTGATGTCTAATTGACTGGAAGTAAGGGTTATTGTCTGGTTAGCTAAATTGGTATCAAATACAATGGTGTCTCCATCTTTGGCAGTAGCGATCGCTTGTCTTAAAGACCCTGCTCCACTATCATTATTATTGGTAACTGTAATAATGGCTAAAGTACCATTATAACTAGCCATTGTTTCTGGTTTTAATACTTTAGGAGCTTTAATTTTTCCGGTAGTAAATTCTAATTTCCAATCTCCAGGATAAGCACCTGTAGGGTTAACTGAAGCAGCAATATTTGCCTTGGTTAATTGTTGTAGTTGGTTGACAAAAGCTTGACCTATTCCGGCTGCGACATTACAACCATAAAGTAAGATATCTGCTGTTGTTTTTAGTGCTGCTCGCCATTTTTTAATCTGATTTTTATAAAGTTTAATAGTATGTGTATTGAGAAATATGTCTCCTAGTTTTATACTGCCGGGGCTACCATGGGAAAATATATGAATAGCATCTAATTTTTTGTGAGAGTTTATATATTTTTCCAGGGTCGCCGTAATAACTTCTATTCCGTCTTGATTTTGGGGAATAATAACTATATCTATTCCTTGATAAATTCCTGAAATTAATAATTTATAATCCTCAATTTGTGAATCAAGAAAAACAAGATTTTGGGATAAAAAATTAGGGATTTCTAATTTATGATTAATGTGATGATCTGCAGTTAACATTGTTCTTACTCCTAGAGGGTGTTTATTGGTAGATACACCTTTGGAGTTAGATAGTTAGCCTGATTAGTTATTCTCTCAGCAAAAAGTAATAATTGTTACTCTTTAATCTCTTGCTTGTTGGACAATAAAGTATGATTTGCCAGCCCTTTACTACTAAGAATAATTCATAATAGTCAAAAATGTCACCCGTAGTTTTACTGAACTTTTTTGGTATTTGTTATAATACTAATTAATGGATAATTGATAATTACCTCTTATTTATAGAAAATCATAGATTTTTGCAGATCATCGTAGGTTTCTAAGAATGGATAAGAATTTAACTTCTGATATGATGTCCGGATAATAAGTAATAAAAAAGTTTTGTTTGTAGTAGGGATTTAGCTGTAAGATACATATTTCATGGGCTAAATCCCTAATACAAGCCTTAACTATAACTATTTAACTGGACATGATATGATTTCTAACTTTGTTAACTTTGCTGCTATCCTTTTAGATAAATTGTTAAATTAACTAATTAACTAAATAAAATGTCTCAAACAGATGTAATTGTAATTGGTAGTGGAATTGGGGGTTTAACTTGTGCTGCTTTACTAGCACACTATGGTTTTGATGTGATAGTTTGCGAAAGTCATTCTATTCCTGGAGGTGCTGCTCATAGTTTTGAGCGTCAGGGATTTAAGTTTGATTCTGGACCATCTTTACATTCTGGTCTTTCCTACCGCCCTTCTACTAACCCACTAGCACAAGTTTTGGATGCTATCGGCGAGTCAGTACCCTGCGTAACTTATGACACTTGGGGTTGTTGTTTGCCAGAGGGCAAATTTGATACATCAGTGGGTGGAGACCAATTTTGTGATGTTCTCCAAAGGTTGAGAGGTGAGGGTGCTGTAGCAGAATGGCGTAAACTCCAAGAAGTTATGGCTCCACTAGCAGAAGCAGCGATCGCTATTCCTCCTGCTTCTCTCCGTTTTGACTTAGGAGCAATAATGACAATGGGGCAGTTTCTACCTAGTATGGCAAAACACATTTTTAACGTTGCTCAGTTAACGGGGGCGTTTTCCCAAATTATTGAAGGGGTTGTCACAGATCCTTTTATCCGAAATTGGCTTGATTTACTTTGTTTCTTACTTTCAGGTTTGCCTGCAAATGGTACAAGTGCTGCTGAAGTTGCATTTATGTTTGCCGAATGGTATCGACCGGGAGTTGTACTTGACTATCCTATTGGTGGAAGTGGAGCAATAGTTGATGCTTTGGTGAGAGGGTTACAACGTCACGGCGGTCAATTGATGTTAAATGGTCATGTGGAAGAGGTGATAGTTAAAGGTGGGCGTGCTGTTGGGGTGTTGTTGCGCAATGGAGAAGAAATTCGCGCAAAGGAGGCAGTTATATCAAATGCTTCTGTTTGGGATACTTTGAAGTTACTGCCAGAGGGTGTGGTGTCAACATCCTTTCGGGAAGAACGACAAGCAACACCAGAATGTAATAGTTTCATGCACTTACATTTGGGTATTGATGCCACAGATATTAAACCCGATCTGGCGTGTCACCATATTATTGTCAATAATTGGGATAAAATAGATGCACCCCAAAATGTTGTATTAGTATCTATTCCTTCGTTAATAGATTCTACTGTTGCACCCCCAGGAAAGCACGTTATTCATGTTTATACTCCAGGAAATGAACCATATCAATTATGGCAGGGTATGGATAGAAAAAGCCAGGAATATGCTTGGGCAAAGGAACAGAGAGCGGCAGTCATGTGGCAAGGGTTAGAGCGAATAATACCTGATGTGCGTTCCCGTTGTGAATTGACATTGGTGGGGACTCCCGTAACTCACGAACGCTTTCTTCGGCGTCACCGGGGGTCTTATGGTCCAGCAATTCGTGCTGGGGAGGGGTTGTTTCCTGGACCGAATACGCCATTGCCGGGGTTATTATGTTGTGGTGATTCTACTTTTCCAGGTATTGGTTTGCCAGCAGTGGCAGTAAGTGGGATGATAGCAGCAAATACTCTTGCTCCTGTGTCAAAACACAGGGAAATGTTGGAAAGAACAGTTATATCAAGTCCGGTTCATTAATTGATAATTGATAATTGATAATTGATAATTACCTCTGGTTAAAAC